>NZ_CANPWG010000030.1 GCF_947581915.1 Candidatus Palauibacter scopulicola | reverse complement strand
CCCGCGTGTCGTAGCCGTCCGGAAGCCGCTCGATGAACTCGCGCGCGTGCGCCGCCTCCGCGGCCGCCTCGATCGCCGGATGGTCCGCATCCGGCCGCCCGTAGGCGATGTTCTCCCCGATCGTACCGGCGAAGAGCGGGTGGTCCTGCGGGACGGTGCCGATCCGCGATCTCAGGTCCGCGACGCCGCAGGCCCGCACGTCGGTCCCGCGTACGCGCACGGTGCCCTCGGTCGCATCCCAGAATCGGGGGATGAGCGACGCGAAGGTCGTCTTCCCGGCGCCGCTCGGCCCCACGAGGGCGACAACTTCGCCGGGGGCGATCGTCGCCTCGATCCCTTCAAGGGCCCACGGTTCGCCCTCGCCGTAGCGGAACGAGACGCCCTCGAAGGCAATCTCCGGCGGGCCTTCTCCCGCGAGCGAAGCCGGCGTCTCCGGGTCCGTGATCTCGCTGTCGCGGTCGAGGAGGTCGAACACACGCCGCGCGGCGCCCTGCGCCTCCTGGTAGCTGCCCCAGAGGGAAGCGAGCGCCATGATCGCCGCCGCGACGGAGAAGGCGTAGAGGAGGAACGACACGAGCTGCCCCGCCGTGATCTGGGCCGTGAGCACGAGCCGTCCGCCCTGCCAAAGGACGGCCACGATGCCGCCGAACGCGACCACCGTGAGCGCCCCGAAGAGGACCGCCCGCACCACGGCCCGCGAGAGCGCCGCCTCGAGCGCGGCTGCGATGCCGGTCCGGTAGCGGGCCTCTTCCCACTCTTCCCGCACGAACCCCTGTACGACGTCGATCTGGCCGAAGGCCTCGTCCGCAACCGCGTGCGCGGCGGCGAGGCGGTCCTGCACCTCGGTGCTCCGCCTCCGCAGGAGACGGCCGAGGGCGAAGCCCGCGAGGACGACCACCGGGGCGACGGTCAGCGTTGTCAGCATCAGTTGCCAGTGAAGCAGCGTGAGCAGGATCACGGCGCCGACGAGGAAGAGCACCTGCCGCACGAGTTCGGCGATCTGATGCCCCATGATCTGCTGGAGCGTCGAGCAGTCCGAGGCCAGCCTCGAGGTCAGTTCGCCGCTGGTGCGACCCGCGTGAAAGCCGGGGGAGAGCCTGACCAGCTTGGAGAAGAGTTCATCGCGCAACTGCGTCACGACCCGCTCGCCCGTCGCCCCCAACCAGTAGGTCTCGCCGAAGTTGAACACGCCCTGGAGCGCGAAGAGTCCCAGCAGTCCCAGGGCGATCGCCCCCAGGAGGGCGGGGTCGCCCTCGCCGAAGGCCGCGTCCATCAGGTAGCGGACGATGAGGGGGAAGGCGAGCCCGATCGCCGTGCTCAGCAGGAGGCAGATCCCGGCCCCGACGAGCGCGGGGCGGTGGGCCCGCAGTCTCGGGGCGAGCCGCTGGAGGGCGAACATCGAAATGCGTGCTCCGGAGTCCGACATCGCGCTTGGCCTCTCCACCGTCCCCGTCTATCTTCCGCGCCCCGGCGACTCCGGGAGGGACCGAAGTTCGCACGGATCGCGAAACCGGCGCAAACGCACCCCGGAACCCCTCATGCCATCGCCTCCTCTCCACAGCGGATCGCGGCGCCACGCGCGGATCATCGCGGCCTGGCTCCTCGTCGGCTGCGCGCTCGTCGCGGCGACCCTCGTCGTCGGCGGCGTGACCCGCCTGACCGGATCGGGTCTCTCCATGGTCGACTGGGAGCCGGTGGGCGGCGTCGTTCCTCCGCTGAGCGCCGAGGGCTGGGAGCGCGAGTTCGCCGCCTACCGCGACTCTCCGGAGTACCGGCTCGTGAACCGGGGGATGTCGCTGGCCGAGTTCAAGCGCATCTTCTGGTTCGAGTACGCGCACCGGCTGCTGGGACGCGTGATCGGCCTCGTCTTCATCATCCCCTTCGTGGTTTTCCTCCTGCGGCGGATGATTCCCCGGCCCCTCATTCCCCGCCTCCTGCTCCTGTTCGCACTGGGCGGTGCGCAGGGGCTCCTCGGCTGGTGGATGGTGCGGAGCGGACTCGTCGACATCCCCCGCGTGAGTCCCTACCGGCTGACCGCGCACCTCGCGCTCGCCGTCCTCGTCTACGCGCTCACCCTGTGGACCGCGCTCTCGCTCCTGCGCTCCGGGGCGGGGAACGGCGCCTCGGAGGCCGCGCGGAGCGCCGGTCCTCGACGCGGGGCCGCCCTCGTGCTCGGCCTCGCCGCGCTCACCCTGCTCTCGGGCGGCTTCGTGGCGGGCCTGGACGCGGGACTCGTCTACAACACGTTCCCAAGGATGGGGGACGGCTGGATCCCCCCTGACCTCTTCGGGGCGAACCCCTGGTGGCTGAGCCCCTTCGAGGACCGGACGACGGCGCAGTTCAGCCACCGCATCCTCGCGATTGTCTTGCTCGCGGGCGTCACGACGCTCTGGTGGGCCTGCGCGCGCCGCGTCGCGGGGGCGGCGAGAATGTGGGCGCACGCGGGCTTCGCGGCGGCGTGGGTGCAGGCGGCGCTGGGGGTCGCAACGCTACTGCTCTTCGTCCCCGTCTCCCTGGCGGCGCTCCACCAGGCGAACGCGCTCGTCCTCTTCACCGCGCTCCTGGGCCTCACCTTCGAACTCCGGCGCTAAACGGCCTCCAGGAGAGCCACGTGGCCGAGGCCGCCGGCGGCGCACACGCTGACGAGCGCCCGCGTGCCCGAGGGGTGCTCCGCGAGTTCGAGCACGGCCTGGGAGAGGATGCGCGCTCCGGTGGCGCCGAAGGGATGCCCGAGCGCGACGCTGCCGCCGTTGGGGTTGATGCGGTCGCGCGGGAACGAGCCGAGGCCGTCCTTCACGGAGGAGCGCGTGGCGAGCCACTCCGAGTCCTCGAGGGCCGCGATCGTGCACAGGACCTGCGCCGCGAACGCCTCGTGGAACTCCCACAGCCCGATGTTCTCGAGCGTCAGTCGGTGGCGATGGAGCAGTTCGGCGATCGCCAGGGCCGGCGCGATGAGCAGTCCCTCCCGGTCCGGATCGATCGCGGCCTGTCGCCAGTCGAGGAGGCGCGCCCGGGGGAGGGAGTCGGGGAGCCGGGACAGGCCATCCTCGGACGCGACCCAGCACGCCGCGGCCCCGTCCGTGAGCGGGGTCGAGTTGCCCGCCGTGAGCGTCCCCTCGGAGCGGGAGAAGGCGGGGCGGAGGCCGGCGAGCTTCTCCAGCGACGTGCCGGCGCGCGGGAGGGTGTCGCGGTCGATCGGGAAGGTACCGGGCGTGACGAGCAGCCGCCGGAAGAACGCCCCCTCGTCCCGGGTGGCGCCCTCGTGACTCGCGAGCGCGAAACGGTCCTGGGCCTCGCGCGAGATGTTCCATTCACGGGCCATCTCTTCGGCGTGCCGTCCCATCGTCTTCCCCGTCGTGCGCTCCTTCACCGCCGGGGCCGAGATGCGGAGGTCGCGGGGGCGAATCCCCGCCAGCGTCCGCACCATGCGCGGCGGGCTGCCCGCGCTCCCTGCGCGCCGGATCGTCCGGCTGAGTCCCGGCGAGAGTCCGATCTGCGTGTGGCTCATCGACTCGACGCCGCCGCAGAGCGCGAGGTCCGCCCGTCCCGCGATGACCTGTCCCGCCGCGTGAGTGGCGGCAGCGATCGATGTGGCGCACGCCTGGACGATGCCCTGCGCCGGGACGCTCGCATCGAGTCCCGCGTCGAACCAGACTTCCCGGCCCCAGTTACTCACCGTGAGCGAGGGGATGACCGCGCCCCACAGGAAGAGGTCGATCCGGCCCGCCTCCTCGCGGCCCGGGCCCCCGTCCCCCGCCACCGTCTGCTGGATCACCGGAGCGGAGAGCGCGAGACCGTCCAGGCGCGAGAGTTCGCGGTCGATCTTCGCGAACGGACTGCGCAGGCCGGGGAGGACGAAAGCGGATCCAGGGCTCATGCGTGGCATCCTATCGGTCGTCCATCCAAGATGGAACGATCCACGGCTTCGGCGCGCGGGCGCGCCGGGTTCGGCGGTTTCCCCGAGGAACAGGAGCGCAGATTGACGGTACGGGTGCGGTTCGCCCCCAGTCCCACCGGTTTCCTGCACGTAGGCGGCGCGCGCACGGCGTTGTTCAACTGGCTGTATGCCCGGCGCGCGGGCGGGACGTTCCTCCTGCGCGTGGAGGATACGGATCGGGCCCGTTCCCGCCCCGAGCACACGCGGGCCATCCTGGAAGGACTCGCATGGCTGGGGCTGGACGTGGACGAGGGGCCGGTCTTCCAGGCGGACGGCGTCGAGCGCCACCGGCGCGATGCCCTGGCGTTGCTCGGGCAGGGCGCCGCCTACCGCTGCTTCTGTACTGCCGAGGAACTCGCGGCGCGCCGCGAAGAGGCGCAGCGGGCCGGGTCCGGATACGGCTACGATGGCCGCTGCCGCCGGCTGGACCCCGTGGTGTCGCGGGCGCGGGCCGACGCCGGGGAGCCGTTCGCCCTCCGCGTTCGGGTGCCGGAGGAGGCGATCGAGTGGGAGGACATGATCCACGGACCGATGTCGTTCCCCGCCGGTTCGATCGACGACTTCATCATCCTTCGCTCCGACGGGACGCCCGTCTACAATCTCGCCGTCGTCTCCGATGATGCGGAGGCGGGGATCACGCACGTGATTCGCGGGGACGACCATCTCTCGAACACGCCGAAGCAGATTCTCCTCTACCGGGCCCTTGGCCGGCCGCTCCCCGGCTTCGGGCACGTGCCGCTGATCCTCGGGCCGGACGGCAAGCGGCTCTCGAAGCGCCACGGCGCCCTTTCGGTCCTCGCCTATCGCGACGGCGGCTACCTGCCCGCGGGGATGGTGAACTTCCTCGCGCTCCTCGGCTGGTCTCCGGGGGACGACCGCGAGGTGTTCGACGTCGGAGCCCTGGTCGAGGCGTTTTCCATCGGTCGCGTGCTGAAGAAGAGCGCGGTGTTCGACCTTGAGAAGCTCGGCTGGCTGAACGGGCGCCACATCGCCGACGCTCCGGCGGCCGACCTGGCTGTCGCGGTCGTCGAGATTCTCGGCCGCGAGGCGCGGGAGGAGGGGGGGGAGCTGGCCGGGAGCCACCCCGGACTCGAAACCTCGCCGGAGCGTCTGGCGCGCATCATCGCTCTGGTGAAGGGGCGGCCGCGGACGCTTCCCGCGCTCGCGCGGCAGGTCTCTCCCTTCTTCGCCGCGAGCGTCCGCTACGACGAAGCTGCGGTGAAGCGCTTCTGGAAGCGGCCGGAGGAGACGGCGTTCCACCTCCGGCGCCTGGCGGAGCGTCTCGCCGGCGAGGCCGCCTTCCGCGACGTGGAGACGTTGGAGTCCGAGGTGCGGGGCCTTGCGGCGGAACTCGATGTCGGTGCGGGGCGGATCATCAACCCCCTCCGCGTCGCCCTCATGGGCCAGGGCGTAAGCCCCGGGATCTTCGAGGTGCTCGAGGCGATGGGGCGGGAGCGGGCCCTGGCCCGGATCGGCGCGGCGGTCCGTTTCCTGGAAGCCCGGTTGCCCACCGCATGAACGGGACGTGGCCGGCCGAGCACGAGGCGCCGATGCGGCGGGCGCTCGAACTCGCGGCCCTCGGGGGCGAGCGGGGAGAGGTGCCCGTCGCCGCCCTCGTCACGGACCCGGCGGGCGAGATCGTCGCGGAAGCGCACAACCTCACGCGGACCGACGCCGACCCGACGGCCCACGCGGAAGTGCTGGCGTTGCGCGCCGCCGCCGCCCGCCTTGGGGACTGGCGCCTCGAGGGCCACACCCTGTACGCGACGCTCGAGCCGTGCGCGATGTGCGCCGGCGCCGCGGTCCTCGCGCGCGTTCGCACCGTCGTGTTCGGGGCCGCGGACCCGAAGGCCGGAATGTGCGGGTCGATCGAGAACCTGGTCTGCGACCCGCGGCTGAACCATCGGGTGGAACTCGTGTCCGGCGTACTCGCCGAGGAATCCGCCCGTCTCCTGCGGGACTTCTTCCGCCAGCGCCGCTAGTCGGGGGGTGGCGCCGGCTCAGCCTCGTGCGTCCGCGGGCTCGTCGTCGCACACCGCGCACGCCCTCGCGTCGGCTTGGCAGACACGGGCGCCCTGCAGAAGCGCGCCCGCAAGGACCAGGCTGCCGGCGGTCGACGTCGCGGTCTCGGGCAGCGGCTCGAGCCAACCGGCGAGGGAGATGGCCCAGAGCACGGCTCCGCCCGCAAAGGCGAGGCGTACGATCGCATTCCTGCCGGCCGGGCCCAGGAAGAGCATGACCGCGCCGAGGACGACGGTCCCGACCAAAAACCCTCGTTCCACTCCTTCGGAGAGCGCGAGCGCGGGCGCCACGGCGACGAGGAGCGGCGTGAGCGCGCAGTGCACGCCACACCAGGCCGCGGCGCACGCCGCCAAGCGCGATCCGGAAACCAGATACCCGCTGGGCGGGACAGTTGCAAAAGGGGTTTTCATGATACCGAGTCAACGCCGGGAACGAAGAGAGCAGAGCGTGAACGCCAAGGCGTAATGATAATCGATTCTCACTTCCGTGTCACGAAAACTACGCGCGGTCCGGGAGATGCCCCGGAGACGGACGACGGCGGCGCGCTCACCTTCCCGCGGGCACGGGCCTCCCCACGAAGCGCAGCACGACGATGACCACGCAGACGCCGAGCAGGTGGGCGATCCAGGGCGACAGTCCGTACGACGTTCCCACGTGGCCGAAGAGCATCGCAGCCACCGCCACGACGAGCGCGTAGGGGAGCTGCGTTCGCACGTGGTCCATGTGGTCGCACGCCGACGCCATCGAACTGAGCACCGTCGTGTCGGAGATGGGCGAGCAGTGGTCGCCGAAGACGGAACCGGCGAGGACCGAGCTGATCGAACTCACGAGCAGCTCGCCGCCTCCGGCCTCGAAGCCGGTTGCGCCGCCGAGGGCGACGATGAGCGGGACCACGAGCGGAAGCAGGATGGTCATCGTGGCCCACGACGTGCCGGTGCAGAAGCTGACGACTGCGGCCGTCAGGAAGGTGAGGACCGGGACGAGTTCCGGCGCCAGGCTGCCTTCGAGGATCTGGGTCAGGTACTGGGCCGTCGCGAGCTGACTCGTCACCTCGCCGAGCGACCACGCCAGGGTGAGGATCACGAACCCCATCGTCATCGCCCGGATGCCGGTCAGCCAGCCATCGAGCGCCTGACTCAGCGACAGGATGCGTTGCGTCGTGGCCAGTCCGATCGCGACCAGGCAGCCGGCGAGCGAACCCCACAGGATCGCCTTGAATGGATCCGCCGCGCCGAACGTGTCCCATAGCGAGGCCGGCCCCACGGCGCCGCGGCCGTCGAAGTACAGCCCCAGCAGGACCGTCGCGACCACCGTCAACACGGGGATCGCCGCATTGTACCAGCGCAGGGGCACCCCCTCCGCAGCGTCGAGTCCCGTCTCCTCGGAGTTAACCATGAGTTGGGATCCGGGCCGGAAGACGCCGCCGCCGGTGCGCGCCCTCACCTCCGCGCCGTGCATGGGGCCGAAGTCCCGCTGCCAGACGGTGACCGCGGCCACCATGAACAGGGCGAGGATGGGATAGAAGAGGTACGGAATGCTGCTCAGGAACACGGTGAACGGGCTGGTGGAGGCGAGCGCCCCGGCCAGCGCGGGGTCCGCGGTCTGCTCGGCGGCGATGCGAAGTCCGTCGCGGATCAGCGAGATCTCGAAGCCGACCCAGGTCGAAACGAAGGCGATCGTGGCGACGGGGGCGGCCGTCGAATCCACGAGGTAGGCCAGCTTCTCGCGCGACACCTTCAGCTTGTCCGTGATGGGGCGGAAGGTGTTTCCGACGATGAGGGTGTTCGCGTAGTCGTCGAAGAAGATGCCGACGCCTGCGAAGAAGGTGGCGAGCTGCGCGCGGCGCGGCGTGGTGGCCAGCGGCCGAAGAGCTTCGACGATCCCGCGCGTGCCCCCGGAGCGCGACATCACCCCTACCATGCCGCTCAACAGCGCGGAGAACATCAGGATCGACGCGTTGTCGGTGTCGGCGAGCGAGGGCACGATGAACGTGTCCACCGTCCGCCCGAGCCCCGCCAGCGGGTCGAGGCCGGCGATGAAGAACCCGCCCAGCCAGATGCCGAAGAAGAGCGATACGACGACGTGGCGGAAGATGAGCGCGAGGGCAATTGCGATGATCGGCGGCAGCAGGCTGATCCAGCCCGGAAACCGCGGCGGATCCACACTTGCGGTCACCCGTCCCTGATCCGAGTCCATCTCCACGGACAACGGGAGGTCCCCGGCCGCGACCCGCAGCCCGTTGACCGAGGTCTCGGACCGGATGGGCAGGGCGCCGGCGGCGAGTTCGCGTCCCGCGGCGGATATCACGCGATAGCGGGCGTTCTCCCCGTCCTCCGCATAAAGCGTGAGAGAGAAGGGAACGTCGGTGAGGACGACGGCGGGCCCTTCCACCGCGAGCAAGGGGCCGTCCTGTGCGAAGGCTTTGCCGGGAAGGGACCCGGGCAGGACGACCGCCGGCAGCAGAAGCCACCGTCCGGCGCGCCGGAAGACGTCGGATCGCATGCGCATGCCCGAACCTACCGGGGCCGTCTCGCGAGGGTCAACGCGGGTCGCTATACTCCCGCCCGACCGGGGCCGCCCAAGCAGCCACGGGCTGCTCACGCCGAGCCGCCCGCCACGGATCGAGCGGAGCCGAGACGACACTGACGCACAACGTCCTCGACGAGGCCGCTGCCCGAGGGCTCCTTGCCGAGCTTTCCGCGCAGCTTGACCGGGCGATCGAGCCCGACGCCCGCCTCATCCTCATCGGCATCCACCGCCGCGGCGATTCGATCGCGGCCGAGATCGGCCATCACCTTGAGCCGACGCGCGGCTCCATCCCCATCGGTTCGCTCGACATCACGCTCTATCGAGATGATTTCGGGCAGGTCGGCGCGCTCCCCACGGTTGGGACCACCCGCATCCCGGAGTCCATCGAAGGCGCGCACATCGTCATCGTGGACGATGTGCTCCACACGGGACGAACGATCCGGGCCGCGCTCCAGGAGCTGTCGGACTTCGGACGCGCCCGCCGGATCCAGCTCTGCGTCCTCGTGGATCGCGGGGGACGCCAGCTCCCGATCCAGCCCGACTACGTGGGCCGCGTGATCGAAGTCGGACCCAACCAGGACGTGGCGGTGCGCGTCGCGGATACGGACGGCGATTGGGGTATCGACATCGTCGCCCTGCCCGCCGCCCCCGAGGCGGGGACATGACGGCCCAGGGCCGGGACCTCGGGCTCGGGAAGGACCTCATCGGCCTCGAATCTCTCACGGGGGGGCAGATCGAGGCGATTCTCGATACCGCGGAACCCTTCAAAGAGATCAGCGAGCGGAAGATCAAGAAGGTGCCGGTCCTCCGCGGACAGACGATCGTCAACCTCTTTCTCGAACCCTCGACCCGGACCCGCATCAGCTTCGAGTTCGCGGAAAAGCGGCTCTCGGCCGATACGGTGAACATCTCCTCCGCGGGCTCCTCCGTGCAGAAGGGCGAGACGCTCGTCGACACGGCGCGCAACCTCGAGGCGATGAAGATTCACATGGTCGTCGTGCGCCACGGATCGTCGGGAGCGGCGAAGTTCCTCGCGGACCGGATTCCCTCCAACGTCATCAACGCCGGCGACGGCCAGCACGAGCACCCCACGCAGGCCCTCCTCGACCTGCTGACGATCCGGGACCGGTTCGGGGCCATCGCGGGCCGGCGCGTCTGCATCGTCGGCGACATCCTCCACTCGCGCGTCGCGCGCTCGAACATCTGGGGCCTCCTGAAGTGCGGAGCCGAGGTCGCGGTGTGCGGGCCGCGCACCCTGATCCCGGCCGGGATCGAGGAGCTGGGCGTGCAGCGGCTCGACTCGATCGAGGAGGCGATCGAGTGGTGCGACGTGCTCTACGTACTGCGGCTTCAGCTGGAGCGGATGGAGGGCGGCTACGTCCCCTCGCTGCGCGAATACAACCGCGTGTTCGGCGTCAGTTCCGAGCGTCTGGGCCGCGCCGGCGATGAGGTGATCGTCCTCCACCCGGGGCCCATGAATCGGGGCGTCGAGATCGACTCCGACGTGGCGGACGGGCCGCGCTCGGTGATCCTCCCGCAGGTGACGAACGGGGTCGCCGTGCGGATGGCCGTCCTCTACCTGCTCGCCGGCGGGCGCCCGGAGCTGGCCGAAGACGCCAAGGTGGGGGGACCGTGAGCGGGTCGCTCCTCCTCGCCGGAGGCCGGGTGATCGATCCCTCCGCGGGGATGGATGAGGTGCGGGATGTTCTCGTGCGGGACGGGCGGATCGAAACCGTCTCGCGGGGCGTCGCGGGGCCGGAGGGCATCCCCCGCATCGAGGCGCAGGGACTCGTCGTCGCTCCCGGGTTGATCGATGTGCACGTGCACCTGAGGGAACCGGGAGCCGAGCACAAGGAGACGATCCGCACGGGCGCCCGGTCCGCGGCGGCGGGCGGCTTCACGACGATCTGGGCGATGCCGAACACGGATCCGCCGCTCGACGACCCCGCCGCGGTCGGCTTCGTGCGGGAAGAGGCGCGGCGCTGGGCCCGGAAGGGGGAGGGCGGAGCGCGCGTGAGTCCCGTGGCCGCCGCCTCGCTCGGCCTCGCCGGCAGGCAGATGACCGAGATCGGCGGCTTGGTCGAGGCGGGCGCGGTCGCGGTCACGGACGACGGACACCCGATCCACGATCCGGCGCTCATGCGGCGCCTGCTCGAGTACACGCAGTCCTTCGGGATCCCCGTCCTTCAGCATGCCGAAGACATGGCGCTCTCCGCCGGAGGGGTCATGAACGAAGGCGCCGTGGCGACCGCGCTCGGCCTGCGCGGGATCCCGAACGCTTCGGAGGCCACGGTCGTGGCGCGGGACATCTACCTCGCGGAACTCACCGGCGGGCACGTACACGTCCAGCACGTCTCAACCCGCGAAGCGGTCGAACTCATTCGCCTGGCGCGCGAGCGCGGAGTGCGCGTGAGCGGCGAGGCTTCGCCTCACCACATGGCGCTGACGGAAGAGGCGGTGCGCGGCTACCGCACCGAAGCCAAGATGAATCCGCCGCTCCGGTCCGAGGCGGATCGCCTGGCGGTGCGGCGGGGGCTCATCGACGGCGTGCTGGAGTGCGTGGCGACGGACCATGCGCCGCACCATTACGAGGAGAAGGAGCGCGAGTTCGACGATGCGCCTTTCGGCATCGTCGGTCTCGAGACCGCGCTCGCCGTGTGCATCGGCGAACTCGTGACGCCGGGGGACCTCCCGCTCTTCGACCTCATCGAGCGGATGTCGACGGCGCCGGCCCGGCTGATGGGGATCGAGGGCGGCACGCTGCGTCCTGGCAGTCGCGCGGACCTCGTCCTCTTCGATCCGGAGGAGGCGTGGACGGTCGACCCCGCCAACTTCCGCTCGAAGAGCCGGAACACACCGTTCAGCGGGTGGGAGGTGACGGGACGCGTGAAGTGCACGATCGTCGGCGGCGAGATCCGCTACGGGGACTCGGTCGCCAAGGCTTAGCGGGGCTGCTAGCTGCTAGCTCAGGCCGTTGACGTGCCGTGCCGCTCGCGCCTTCTGACGAGCCGCGGCGTTCGGCTTGATGACGTTGCGGCGGGTCGCGCGGTCGAGAACGCGGTACAGCTCGGACAGCGCCGGCGTTGCCTCCTCCGGCGATTCCGTTGCGAGAAGATGCTTGGTCCGAGTGCGGATCTCGGACCGCACCCGGCGGTTCCGGAGCCTCCTCGCGCGCGACTGGCGCAGCCGCTTCTTCTGACTCTCGTTATTCGGCATTCGATTCCGATTCCTTCTTTTTCTGCTTCAAGCGTCTTCAAACGTGCGGCGGTGGCTGCGGGCCGCAGGCGGACCCTCCCATCCGTCCGGAAAATCAGCGGAGGAACATACCAGACTTGGCGGATACCTCCAACCCGGCACGTTGGGCGGCACGCTTGCGTTGGGTACTCGCCGCGGTGACGCACGTGGTATTTCCGGGACACCGCACTAGATTACGCGCCGACTGGCCGGCGATTTCCGGTTGCCGTCGGCCCGAGCGTGCGGGGAGGTGTCGTGACGGCCGTTCCCAACCGACTTCCGAGCCAGCGGACGGCGCAGCCGTTCCTCGTCGAGCTCGACCGCTTTCGGGGGCCTCTGGATCTGCTCCTGCACCTCATTCGGTCGCAGGACATCGACATCTTCGACATCCCGATCTCCACCATCACCCGGCAGTTCCAGGAGGCCCTCACCGACGGCATCGATCGCCTGGAGCTCGACCGCGCCGGGGAATTTCTGGAACTGGCCTCAACCCTCGTCCACATCAAGGCGCAACTGCTGCTGCCGGGGCGCAGCGACGCGGAGTGGGAAGATGATCCGCGGGCCGAACTCGTACGGCGTCTGCTGGAGTACGAGCTGTTTCAGGAGATCGCGCGGACGCTGGGCGCGGCGGAACTCGAACGTCGGCGCCACATGTCGAAGGGCTTCCTGCCACCGCGACCTCCGCGTGAGACCGACGGCCAGGCGCTCTCGACGACGCTCGACGATTTCCTTGCGGTCCTCGGCGATATCCGGGGCCCGGATCCCGTCACGACGCATGTCGCCCCCATCCGCATCGTCCCGGTCGAGGACAAGATCGTCGTCATCCGGCGTTTGCTGGGCGAGCACCGGCGGGTGCCGTTCAATCGACTGTTCGACTCGTGGCAGGAGCGGCCGCACGTCGTCGCCGCGCTGCTCGCCTGCCTGGAACTCGCCAGGCAACAGCTCGTGAGGCTGGAGCAGGTGAAGCGGTTCGGTGCGATCTGGCTGTTGGGGCGCCGCTCGAGAGACCGCGGGGGAGAGGGGGCCGCGTGAGCCCGGAGCAGATCGTGGAAGCCGCGTTGTTCGCGAGCCAGACGCCGCTCACCGCCCGCGAACTGGCCCGGGCCGACGACGCGCTCGACGTGCGGCGCGTCCGCGAAGCGCTCGCCGCGCTGCGCGAGCACTACGACACGGACGGACGCGCGTTCCAGGTCTACCAGCTCGGAGACGGGTTCCAGATCCTCACACGTCCGGAATTCGTGCCGTATCTCGAGCGGTTCGACTCGGTGCCCCGTCCGCCGACGCTTTCCCGCGCCGCCCTCGAGACGCTGGCGATCATCGCGTACCGGCAGCCGATCGGACGCATCGAGGTCGAAGAGATCCGGGGCGTGGCGACCACTTCGGTGCTGCGAACGCTCCAGGACTGGGAACTGATCGAGGTCGTGGGGCGGGGAGAAGGACTCGGGCGACCGCTCCTCTACGGGACGACGCCTCGCTTTCTGGATCACTTCGCCCTGCAGTCGCTGGACGATCTCCCCGCGCCGGAGGACCTCTCCGTCGCGCTCGTGCGCAGCGAACCGGAGGTGTCCGCCGGCGATGCGTCGCCGCGGGAAGGGCCCGCCGAGAACTAGCCACTACGCCAGGCGGACGGCTCATGCGACTGCAGAAATACCTTGCCGGGGCCGGCGTCGCTTCCCGGCGCGGGAGCGAAGAACTCATCGCCAGCGGCCGCGTGCGCCTGAACGGCGAGGTCGTGACGAAGCTCGGCACCAAGGTGGATCCGAACGCCGACCGGGTCGAGGTGGACCGCCGCCGCATCCACTTGAAGCCCGTGCTCTGGCTGGCACTCCACAAGCCGCCGGGATATGCGTGCACTCGGCACGATCCCGGCCGGCGACCGATCATCTACGACCTGCTCCCCGCCGCCACCCGCCACCTCCCCCACGTCGGCCGTCTCGACTTCATGAGCGAGGGCCTCCTTCTCCTGTCGAATGAAGGGGACGTCGCACATCGGCTCCTCCACCCTCGGACCGGCATCGAGCGGGTATATCATGCGAAACTCCGCGGCCCCGTGCCGGCGGAACTTCCGGACCGGTTGCGGGCCGGTGTGGCGCTCGAAGACGGATCCGCGCGAGCCCGCCGATCGGGCTGGATCACGCCCCCGCATACGTCGTCCCCCACCGTCGAGATCGTCCTGACCGAGGGAAGGAACCGGGAAATCCGGCGTATGCTGGCCTCACTCGGCGTCACGTTGCGGCGGCTTCGCAGAACCTCGTTCGGGCCGATTCGACTGGGCGCCCTCGCAGCGGGGACGACCCGCGAGTTGTCTCCGAAAGAGCGGGCGGCACTCCGCCGGGCGGCGGGTCCCGCTTGCTCCCGGGCGGTTACGGAGTGAACATCGGGCTGCTGGCAGACCGAACATCACCGCGATAGCGAGAGAACGCATGAACGGAGAAGCCGGGACGGCCCAACGGATCTCGGGTGAGGATCTCGAGACCCAGGAGGCCGCGATCCGGGAGGCGGGGGCCTTCGTGGCCGAGGTCCGAAACGAACTGGCGAAACGGATCGTCGGACAGCATGCCCTCCTCGACCGCGTTCTGATGAGCCTCGTCACGGGCGGCCATATTCTGCTGGAAGGTGTGCCGGGACTCGCGAAGACGCTCACCGTCAGCACGCTTGCCGAGGCGATCCACACCACGTTCCGGCGTATCCAGTTCACGCCGGATCTGCTGCCCGCCGATGTCGTGGGGACGCTCGTGTGGGAGGAGAAGACGGGCACCTTCACTCCGAAGCGGGGGCCGATCTTTGCGAACATCGTCCTTGCCGATGAGATCAACCGCGCGCCCGCCAAGGTCCAGTCCGCCCTGCTGGAGGCGATGCAGGAACGCCAGGTGACGATCGGAGAGGAGACGCATCCGCTCCCCGTGCCGTTCCTCGTCATGGCCACGCAGAATCCCATCGAGCACGAGGGCACCTATCCGCTTCCCGAGGCGCAGGTGGACCGGTTCATGTTCAAGACCCGCGTCGGCTACCCAGCGCCCGAGGAAGAGAGATCCATCATGCGGCTCATGGCGGGAGAGGATCCGCCCCCCGTCGAGGCCGTCGTGGAACCGGATCGTATCCTCGCCGCGCGCGCCATGCTTCCGGCGATCTATGTGGACCGCCGGCTCGAGGACTACATCCTCCAGCTCGTGCTCGCGACGCGTGAGCCCGCGGCCCACGGCCTGGCGCAGTTCGTGGACTGGATCGAGTTCGGGGCCTCGCCGCGCGCCACGATATTCCTCGCGAGAGCGGCACGCGCCCATGCCTTCATCGAGGGCCGGGCCTTCGTCGTTCCGGAGGATGTGAAGGCGATCGCCCGCGATGTTCTTCGGCATCGGCTCGTCCTGACCTTCCAGGCGCAGGCGGAACAGATCGATGCCGATCACATCCTCGACCATCTCCTGGAGACCGTGCCGGTGCCGTGAGGCTGCCCGACTTCCTGTGGCGCCCGCGACGGCCGGCGCCGACGGCCGACTCCTCCGCCGCGTCCAAAGAGGTTCGGCGGCTGGAGTTGAAGAGCCGGCGGTTCATGGACAACCCGGCTCTGGGGCCCTACCCGTCGCTTTTCCGCGGACACGGCATCGAGTTCTCCGAGGTCCGCGAATATCAGCCGGGCGACCCGTTCCAGGCGATCGACTGGAAGGTGACCGCCCGCATGCGGCGCCCGTACGTGAAGCGCTTCGTGGAGGAACGGGAGCTTGCCGTCCTCCTCGTCGTCGATGTCTCCGCCTCGAACGAGTTCGGTACGCGGCGATCGCTGAAGCGCGACCTCGTCGCGGAGGTGGCGAGCACGCTCGCGCTCGCGGCGATGCGCGCCGGAGATCCGGTGGGCATGCTCCTCGTCAGCGACCGCATCGAGCGTTACGTGCGGCCGGCGCGGGGCCGCAACCGCAACCTGCGCCTCCTGCATGAACTGGTGTCCGTCCGGCCCGAGGGGAAGGGGACGGATCTCGATCTCGCGCTCGCGACGGCGGCGCGCATGCTCACCGTCCGCTCCCTCGTGTTCGTGATTTCGGACTTCGTGGGCGCCGGGGACCTGGCCCGCCCGCTGTTGGGGCTCTCGGGCCGCCACGACGTGGTGGCGCTCGCGGTCGATGACCCTGCGGAAACGACGATCCCGGCATCGGGCTGGGTCGAAGTCGTGGACCCCGAAACGGGGGATCGCGCCGTGGTCGACCTCGGAGATGCGGCGGTTCGGCAGCGGCTCATGGAGCACTCGACGACGGGAGCGCGGGCGCTGGAGCGCCTGTGTGCGCACTGCCACGTCGACCTCATGCGGCTGCGTACCGACACCCCGTACGAGTCCCGGCTCTCCGGCTTCTTCGCCGCCCGCAGCCGGCGGAGGCTCCGGTGAGGAGGTCCCGGCGGACGGTCCGGGCGGCGCTCGGCCTGACGTTGACCCTGGGGTGCGCCCCGGGGCTGGCCTCCCAGTCGGCGGTCGACCTCGAGGCGACGGTGCTACCGGAGTCCGTGCGGGTCGGCGAAGAGTTCACGGTCCGCCTCGTCGTTGGACAGGACAGAACCGGAGAGGTTCGCTTTCCCGCGCTCATCGACGGGCCGGAGTCGATCGAGCAGACGGGGCCGGTGCAGATCCGGTCCGTCGACGAGGGTCGGCGATGGGAAGCGGAGTACACGATTCGCGCCTGGCGCGCCGACACGCTCGTCATCCCGCCGGTGGAGGTGGAACTCGCGGCCGCGGGCGGCGTCGTCCGTCGGCTGCAGCCGCCCGCGGTCCCCGTAGTGAGCGTGTTGCCGGCGGCGGATGATCCCCTCGAGCTGAGGGATGCCCGGCCCCTGCTCAGCCTGCGGGCCCCGCCCTGGTGGCTGGTCGTCCTCGCCGGGGCGCTCGCCGGACTCGCCTGGTGGACCTGGCGCCGCGGCCGCACCGCCGCGACCGCCGCCGATGTCCCCCTCGGCCCGGGCGATCTCGCGCTTCGCGACCTCGCGCGCCTCCGCGAGGGATGGGTCCGGCAGCAGGTGACCGGTGATCGGTTCTACGACGGCTACGAGGAGACGCTTCGGCGCTACGCGAACGTGACGCGCGGGTGGGCGCCGTCGAGGGAACTCCTGGGGCTCGGCGACTCCGATGCGGGGCTCGTCGCCGCTCTGCGCCACTCGATCCTGGCCCGCTTCGCGCGCATGCGGACGGAGTGGGAGGGTCCGCTCGGCGACGTGGACATCGGTGAGGCGTTCGTGCGCGCCGACATGGCCGAGTCGCCGCCGGCCGCCGAGTCGGCCGAGCCGGGCGCCGTGCCGGATGACGCCGCCCGGGATGACGCCGATGGGGCCGTCGCGAGGAAGAATGGAGGCGCCGCGTGAGTGAGTTCGCGCTTCCCGGCTGGCCGTTCCTCCTGCTGCTCGTCCTGCTGCCGCTCGGTTGGGCCCTGATGGGTTCCGGCAGGATCCGTCTCCCGTATCCGGACATCGCCCGTCTCGCCGGTTCCCGGGGCCGCGGTCGCGGGCGGTTCTGGTGGTGGCTCCCGGCCGCCCTTCGCTCTCTCGCTCTCGCGCTCGTCATCATCACCCTCGTCAACCCCGTGCGTGTATGGGAGCGCGTGGAGTCGGAGCGCGAGGGCGTGGCGATCATGCTGGCGGTCGACATCTCGAGTTCGATGCTGGCGGAGGACTTCCGGCCCGATAACCGCATCGAGGTCGCGAAGCGGGAGGTCATCCGCTTCGTGGAGGGACGGGAGTCGGACTGGATCGGCCTCGTCGCTTTCGCCGGGGAGGCCCTCACGATGGTCCCCGGGACCCTGGACCACGCCGTGGTGGAGAGTGCCGTGGAGCGGCTCGAGGCCGGACAGCTCAGGGATGGGACGGCCATCGGCGTCGCGCTGGCCACGGCGGCGAACCGGCTCCGCGATCTGGAACCGGAATCCCGTATCGTCGTCCTGCTCACCGACGGAGACAACAACAGCGGCGGCATCTCGCCGGAGGAGGCGACGGCCGCGGCCGCCTCCCTCGGCATCCGCGTCTACACCATCGGCGTCGGCCGCGACGGGGTCGCCCCCGTGCCTGTGGCCCGGACCGCCTTCGGGTATCAGTACGCCAATATCCGCGTCCACGTGAACGACGAACTCCTCGACCGCATGGCGACCCGCACGGGGGGGCTCTATTTTCGCGCCACCGACCCGGAGGGACTCACGCGGATCTACGAGCGGATCAACGAACTCGAGACCACTCCGATCAAGGAAGTGCGGACGGAGGAGAGGGTCGGGATGCGGCGGGAACTTCTCATCGCGGCGCTCGCGCTCGTCCTTCTCGAACTCCTCGTGGCGGCGACGCGTTCCCGCCGGGTCTGGGTCTGACCGTGGCCCCGCTCCCGATCGCCCTCCTGCTCGGAGCCGTGGCCGTAGGGCTCAGGCTGCTTGCGTCGCGCCGGTCGGGGGCGGATCGCGAGAAACTTGCCGAGACCTCGCTGCTCGAGCGCTACGTGCGGCTGCCGGCGCACGCCCTCCCGCCCGTTCGCCTGGCGCTGCTCGGCGCGGGCGTCGCCGCCATCGCGCTCGCCTCCGGTTCCGGTGGGACGGAGGCCCGGCGTCTCGATGAAGGGGGGGCGGAAACGATCCTCGTGCTTGACGCGTCGAACTCGATGCTGGCGGGCGACGTCGAGCCGAGCCGGCTGGAGGTGCAGCGGCAGTTGGCCGCCCGCCTCGCGACGCGCACGCAGGGTCGGATGGGCGTCGTCTACTTCGCGGGCCGCGCGTATGTGCTCTCGCCGCTGACGACGGACATGAGCGCGATCGAGATGCTGGCGGAGGGGGTGCGGCCCGCCGCGGTGGGGCTGGGCGGATCCTCGCTCGCTTCCGGCCTCACCCAGGCGATCGACCTCCTCGCCGGCGGCGAGGAGAGCGCGCGCAAGTCGATCGTCGTCTTGTCCGATGGCGAGGAAACCGCCGGTGCCCCCTTGGGGGAGGCGATCGGGAGGGCCCGGGATCAGGGGATCGTCATTCACTCGGTGGGGATCGGAACCGAACTCGGAGGACAGATTCCCCTGACGCGGGAGGCATCGCTGGACCCGACGATGGCCGCGCGGCGGCGGGGCGGGGCTTCGGTGCTTCAGGGACCGGACGGCAGTCCCGTCATCACGCGGTTGAACGCCGCGTCGCTGCGGCAGATGTCTCTCGGCACGGGCGGGCGCTACGTTGACGGTTCGGACGGTACCGACGCGATCGAGCGGGAACTGGCGGAGGGTGACCGGGAACCCCTGACATCGACCGACGACGTGGCCGTAGCGGCGTTGCTTCTGCTCGCCTTCGTCAGCCTCTGGGGAGAAGGGTTCCTGTTGCCACGTGGTTGAGTCGACGCGGAGGTGCGCGATCTTGGGGCTGGCGGCCGCGGCCGCCTCGCTCGCGGCGTTTGCCGGGGGGGAGCCACAGGATGCGTCGGCGGGGGCGGCGGGTCAGGCCGGGTCCGCCGACCCCCAGGCGTCCGAATCCGAGGCCGTCGCGCGCTACAGGGAACGAGCCGCCTCCTCCGACCGGCCGGTCGATCACTACAACTACGGGACGGCTCTCCTCCAGGACGGGCAGGTGGGCGAGGCACAGGCCCCCCTGGAACTCTCGATCGGCAGCGAGCGGCAAGAAGTACGCGAGAGCGCCTTCTACAACCTCGGACTCAGCACGGCCCTCGACGGCCGGTTCGCCCAGAGTGACCCGTCCGCGCGGCGGGCCGCCCTGCAGGCGGCGCGCGAGGCCTTTCGCGAGGTTCTCCGCCGCCGCGCGGACGATGAGGACGCGCGCTGGAACCTCGAACTCGTCGAACGCTGGCTCGAAGAGGAAGGGGAGAGCGGCGGCGACGAGCAGCAGGGCGGGCAGGGGCAGTCTCCGCAGGGGGCCGGCGCCGGGGCCGCGGCGGCCGCGGGCTCCGGCGAGCTGGAGATGCTGTCGCCCGAGCAGGCGGCGGCGCTCCTCGAACAGGCGGGCGACGCGGAGGCCGCGATCCGCGACCGCGTGATGGGCCGCAACCGATTCCAGGATCCCGTCGTGGAGCGGAACTGGTGAACTCGCCGTCGGCCGAAGCGGCCCGCCTGACCCAATATTCGCATGGAGCCGGCTGAGCGTGCAAGCTCGGTCCGGAGGATCTGGGCCGTATCCTGCAGCACGTTCCGCACGTTCCGGACGACCGGCTCCTCGTCGGACTCGAGGGCCCGGACGACGCCGCCGTGTATCTGCTCGACGATGGGGAAGCCATCGTCGCGAGCCTGGACTTCTTCACCCCGCTCGTCGACGATGCGGCGGACTTCGGGGCCATCGCGGCCGCGAACGCGCTCGGAGATCTGTACGCGATGCGGGCCCGCCCCATCTTCGCGCTCAACATCCTGGCGGTTCCCGCCGGGACCCTCTCCGATGAGACCGTCGGCGCGATCCTCCGCGGCGCGGGCGAAGTGTGCCGCGAGGCCGGCATCGCGGTGGCTGGGGGACACTCGATCGACGACGCGGAGCCGAAGTTCGGCCTGGTGGCGATCGGACTCGGCGATCCGGACCGCCTGTGGAGAAAGGGCGGAGCGCGGCCGGGAGATGCGCTCGTGCTCGGCAAGGCGCTCGGAACGGGCGTCGTCACGACCGGGCTCAAGCGTGGCGTGACGGATCCGGCCGACCTGCTCGTCGCCGTCGATTCCATGCGGCAACTCAACCGCGAGGCGGCGGCCGTCCTTTCCGGCTTCGACGTTCATGCGGCAACCGACGTCACCGGCTTCGGGCTTCTCGGCCACCTGCTCGAGATGTGCGGTGCCTCGGACGCGAGCGCCCGGATCCGGGCTTCGGCGCCGAAGCTCCTTCCCGGAGCGCTGCGTCTCGCCGGAGAGGGGTGCGTGCCGGGCGGTACGACCCGGAACCGGGACGCCTACGCATCGCAGGTGCGGTGGGATGACGCCGTCCCCGACGACCTGCGGACCGTTCTGCTCGACCCTCAGACCTCCGGCGGACTGCTGGCGGCCGTCCCCGCGAACGAGGCGTCGTCCGCGTCGTCGGCGCTCGCCGCGGCGGGCTATGCGGCCGCGGTGATCGGAGAAGTCACCGCGCGGGACGGTCCGGCGGTCGGAGTCGAGGTCGCGCCGTGACCGCGCCGCGGCAGCGTGGTGGTCCCGCAGCCGCCTTCGCGGCGTTGGAGCGGACCGCCGCGGCGTGTACGTTTCACGCTCCGTCCGGGCCCGTAGCTCAGCCGGTTAGAGCAGGGGACTCATAATCCCAAGGTCGCAGGTTCGAATCCTGCCGGGCCCATCCTCAGAACCCCCGAGTCTCCATGCCTGGATCCACCATCGAGAGTAAGGAGTCGTCCATGCGGCCATGCCGGGTTCCGGTCTCCCGACGCGGGTCCACCCTCCTGTTCGCCGTGCTCGCGCTGTGCTGCGCCGCCACGTCGGGCGCGGCCGCGCAGGCCCAGGCGACGACCGGCGTCATCCGGGGGGTCGTCCGCGACCCGGTGGGAGCGCCCGTGGCCGGCGCCGCCGTGATCATCGAGCATCGCGCCACCGGCTTCGCGACGACGGTCGTGACGGGCTCGAACGGGGCGTTCGTGCGCACGCTCCTTCCGCTGGGCGTCTACGACGTCACCGCCCGGGCGCTGGGGCAGTTCGGCGACGAGCGCACCGAAGGGCTCGTCCTCCGCGTAGGAGAGGTCCTCGATCTCGTGCTCGAATTCCAGCCCGTCGCGGTGTCCGAGATCACGGTGACGGCGGACCGGACGCCCCTCGTCGACACCGGGGACCCGTCGAGTTCCCATCGGCTTGCCGAAGAGGTCGTCGACAACCTGCCCAACAACGGCCGCAACTTCCTCGACTACACGCTCCTCACTCCGGGCGTGTCCGTGTCGCAGGGTCCGGACGGCGAAGTCCTCAACATCGGGGGACAGCGGGGGATCTTCAACAACGTTTCCGTGGACGGAGCCGACTTCAACAACCCCTTCTTCGGCGAACAGCGCGGCGGGCAGCGCCCGGCCTTCACCTTCAACCAGGACGCCATCGAGGAAATCGTCGTCGTGAGCCAGGGGGCGTCGGCGGAGTTCGGGCGCTCCGCGGGCGGCTTCGTGAACGTCATCACGAAGTCGGGCACGAACGAGTTCGCGGGCTCGGCGCACTACTTCGGCCAGTGGGATGCCATCTCCACCGCATACTCGAGCGAGCGCGGAGGCGGGAAGCCCGAGTTCGGGCGCGGCCAGTTCGGCTTCACCTTCGGCGGCCCGATCGTGCGCGACCGGGCGTTTTTCTTCGTCGCCTACGACCAGCAGGAGGCGAGCGAGACGAAGCAGTTCACGCGCAACGTCGTGAACGCCTCCGAACTCGATAAGCTGGAGAACTTCCTTCAGGCGCAATGGCCCGGCCGGTTCGACGACGAGTTCGGTCCGATCCGCCGCACCGACGACAACCGGGCGCTCGTGGCGAAGCTCGACTTCAACCTCAGCGACCGTCACCAGGCGTCCTTCAAGTACAACTACACCTGGTCCCAGCAGGTGAACGGGACGTTCGACGTGGACTCCTGGGGGCTCAGCGCCAACGGCCTCGAGGAGGACTTCTCCCACGCGATCAACGCGAGCCTCCGGTCGCAGCTCTCCAACACCGTGTCCAACGAGTTCCGCGTCCAGTACGCACGCGAGGATCGGCCGCGGGGATACGACGGCCCGCTGATTCCGGGCTCCGCCCCCCCGCCGCAGCCGGCCTTCGCGGCGATCGGCGGCCGTCCGTTCCCGGACATCGCGATGGACTTCGCGGACGGGTTCCGCATCGGGATGCCCTTTTTCCTCCCCATCGACCCCGGCTACGACACCCGGATCCAGCTCGTCGACAACCTCTCCTTCCTGGCGGGAGACCACCTGTTCAAGGTGGGCGCGGAGTACAACCGGACGGGCGTCGGCCAGCAGTTCATCGGCTTCGCGAACGGCCTCTACAAGTTCTCCTCCGTCGACGGATTCATGAACTTCGTAACGCAGGGGAACCGGTACGTCACCTGCTCCGACGGTTCCGACAGTGCGGAGGGCGTCTGCCCGCCGGGGACCGCGATCACCGGCCCCGTACTTCTCTACCTGCAGGCCCTCACGCTGGGGGACACTCCGGCCGGGCAGCTCGGACTGCAGGACTTCTCGATGCACGAACTCGGCCTCTACATCCAGGACACCTGGCGCCCGCGCGACAACCTGACCCTGAACCTCGGCGTGCGCTGGGAAGGGTCGTGGCACCCGGGGATGTTCATCGAGCCCGGGGACACCTTTTACGGACCGTGGATCGGGACCGCCGGCTTCCCGTCGGACGGGACGATTCCGGATGACCTCGACAACTTCCAGCCGC
Organism: Candidatus Palauibacter scopulicola; assembly: GCF_947581915.1. Classification (NCBI taxonomy): domain Bacteria; kingdom Pseudomonadati; phylum Gemmatimonadota; class Gemmatimonadia; order Candidatus Palauibacterales; family Candidatus Palauibacteraceae; genus Candidatus Palauibacter; species Candidatus Palauibacter scopulicola. The sequence goes on along the minus strand of NZ_CANPWG010000030.1, from coordinate 52,255 downwards.
GCTTCGGGCTCGCCTGGGATCCCCGGGACGACGGGCGCACGCTGGTCCGCCTGAACGCGGGGTCCTACTTCTCGCGCATCCCGATGCTGGTGTTCGCGCAGCACCGCACGACGAACGGCGCGTTCCAGGGCACGCAGTTCGCCGCCAGCGACGCGACGTTCCTGCCGCCGCCGCCGCAGATCGGAGAGTTTCTGACGCCGCCGCCGCCGGGCACGCCGCCCTTCCAGCCCGGCGTGAACATCGCGGACCGCAACCTCGAACTGCCCCGGACGTGGTCGTTCAACGTCGCCGTGGAGCACGCGCTGAGCGGCAGCACCGCGGTGGAGCTTTCGCTGCAGCACGCCCGCACGGACAACCTGTTCCGCTTCGTGGACCGCAACGCGGCGGAACTCGGGGCGCCCTTCGCGGAGGGGGCCAGCGGGCTGGGGACGGTCACCGTGACCGAGAGCAGCGCGCGCTCCCGCTACAACGCCGTCTCGCTCGGACTACGCGGGGACGGCGCGCTCCGCGGGAGGCTGAATTTCGAGGCGAACTACACGCTGGGCTTCGACCGGTCGGACGACGATAACGAACGTGATCCGTTCAACTTCTTTTATGCGACCGCAACCGATTTCGAGCCCGAGTACAACTGGTCGATCCGAGACCGGCGGCACCAGCTGACCGGCTTCATGCTCTTCGACCTCGGGCGCGGCGTCGTCCTCAACCACGTCTTCCGGTATCTGTCCGCGTCGCCGGTGTCGGCGAGCTGCGGCCCGACCGAGGCGAATCCTCTCGCCGCGCCGGCGGGCGAGCGCGCGGGCGCGCCGGCGGACCGCGTGTGCGCCGATGGTTCCGTCCTCAGGCGCAACACGCTTCGGCGGGAGAACGACTTCTTCACCTGGGATCTGCGACTCTCGAAGGCCTTCGACATCGGGGACGGGCGCACCGTCGAGCCGATCCTGGAGGTCTTCAACCTGACGGGCGCCGACAACTTCCTCGACACCGCGCAGACGGGGCTCCTGTTCAACTTCGACGGCACGATCCGCAGCGGCCTGGGAGACACCCGCCGCGCCCAGCTCGGCGTCCGCGTCCGCTTCTAGCCTCGCCGGCATCGCCGGCGCGTTGACGGGATGTCGTCTTACTGGTAGGATTGCGGCATGGACCGCATAGCTACCACGAAACTGTCCTCGAAGGGGCAGGTCGTCATTCCGGAGCCGATCCGACGACGTCTCGGACTGGAGACGGGGACCGAGTTCGTCGTCCTCGGGGAAGATGGCACCGTAGTACTCAAGGTGGTGGACCCACCTTCAATGCGTGAGTTCGATGGCATCGTTGCGCGGGCTCGGGAAGACGCGCGCCGCGTGGGGCTCCGGGGCTCGGACATCGTCGCGGCGATCGAGGCCGTGCGTTCGGCGTGAGGATCGTTCTGGACACGAACGTATTCGTGTCCGGCGTGTTCTTCGGCGGCCATCCCGGCAGCATCCTCGAAGCGTGGCGAGACGGTCGCGTCGACGTCGTCGTTTCCCGGGAGATCATCGAGGAGTACGTACGCGTCGGCCAGCGGCTGTCTTCCCGATTTCCGGGTGTCGACCTGACGCCCGCACTCGACCTGCTCGGTACTTCTGCGACGCTCGTGGAGGCGCCGCCCCTGGCTGAACCGATCTGTCGCGATGCGGATGGCGACAAGTTCATCGCATGCGCCATGCCCGCGGCAGCCAAGTACGTCGTGAGTGGCGATCGAGACCTGTTGGATGTCTCTCCGTACCGGACCGTCGTGGTTGTTCCACCCCGAGCGTTGATAGACTTCCTCGCATAGGCGGAGGTCTGCCGATTTGGCGGGCCCGGACGGAGTTCCGCTCGTCGAAACGGCAGTTCTCCCTCCCGCGCCCTGCACCGAAGGCAGAGAATCCCGACCCCGGCGGCGCGTCGTCCGGGCACGCCGATTGCGCTTCCCGCCTCGATCCGCGGCGAGGACGTCGCGGCGCACCTCGACGCGGGTGTGCTCACGGTCGAGCTGCCGAAGTCGCCGGAGGCGAAGCCGCACCGTGTGGCGGTCGGCGGCATGAAGTAGCCGCGTCCGCGCAGCGCGAGGGCGCGAACCACGCACAGAGTGCCGGGGTGCTTCCCCGGCACTCTGTGTTTTTTTCGACCCGTTATCGCCGACGCGTTTCCCTCGACTCCCGGCCCGGTCGCGCGCCTCCCGTGGCTCAGGCGGGGTCGAGGATGTCGTCGATCCTGGCGAGGGCATCGCGCAGGTGCAGTTCCGTCGTGCGGTCGAGCCGGCGCCGCAGCGTGCGCTCGATCGCATCCTGTAGCCCGTGGAGTTCGCCCCGCACGAAGGCCCGGATGTCCGACTGCGACACGTCCACCGAGGTGAAGAAGTCCGATAGGCCGCCGAAGAAGAAGGCGGGGAGCGAGAGTTCCTGCGTCATCAGGTACTCGAGCCGCTCCAGGTGCCCGCGTTGGAGGTTCCGCCGATAGACCCCGATCCGGGCGCCGGTGTCCAGCTCTCCCCAGATCGAGGCGCGCAGGTCCTCGAACATCTCGCCCAGGCTGTAGTGATCGTCCCCGTTACGCGCTTCCGCCTCGATCAGCCGCTGCATGCGGCCGGGGTCGAGGATCAGGTTAACGACCCGAACCTGGATGCCCCGCAAGCGGTCCACGGTGGACGGGTTCTCGATCTTCGAAAGGATGTCCTCGTCGACCATCCACGTGGGCGGGTCGAAGGCCTGTCGCTCGAAGAAGTCCATGGCCCGCCGCTGCGTGGCTTCGTCCACGAACTCGTACACCGGGCCCTCCTGCCCGATGCGCTTCCGCGTGCGCGTCACCCCGCCGACCACGGTCGCGACGTGGCCCATGTAGCGGCTCCACTGGCCGATGAGGTTGTTGTAGAGTTCCGCCAGCTCTTCGTAGTTCTCGCCCTCGCGGCCGTCGCTGCTCCACTCGATCAGGTTGGGCAGGATCCGCTTCAGGTTCTCGATGCCGAGGTCGCTCGCCTCCATCGCGTCGGAGCCGATCGCCTCCGTCTGGGACGTCGGATCGATCGGGGTACCGTCGCCGAAATGGTAGACCGGATCGTCCTCCACCTCGCGAATCCAGGCGTCGAGCGTGGCGCGCTCCCCGTCCGCGTCCTCGTCCAGGATCGGCCGGTAGCCCCAGTTGACCGAAAAGAGGTCGTACGGACCGACCCGCGGATCCGTGCACGCGCCCTCATCCTCGGGCTGCGCGACGTAGTTGAAGCGCGCATAGTCCATGATCGACGGAGCGACCCCGTTGCGGCACACGAATCCCGGCGCCCGCAGCGAGTCCACCGAAAAGCCGGAACTCGACTTCATGTTGTGCGGGAGCCCGATCGTGTGGCCGACCTCGTGCGCGGCGACGAAGCGAATCAGTTGGCCCATGACCTCGTCTTCGAAGAGGGCGCGGCGCGCCGCCGGATTCACGGCCCCGGTCTGAATCAGATACCAGTTCCGTAGCAGGTTGGCGACGTTGTGATACCACTGGATGTCGCTCTCGAGGATCTCACCCGTGCGCGGGTCGTGGACGTGCGGCCCGGAGGCGTTCTGAACCTGTGACGGGAGCCAGCGGATCACGGAGTAGCGCACGTCCTCCGGGCTGAACTCCGGGTCCTCCTCGAAGGAGGGGGGCATGCGCCCCTGGATCGCGTTGCTGAACCCCGCCGCCTCGAACGCCTCCTGCCAGTCCTCGATGCCCTGAATCAGGTAGGGCCGCCACTTCTCCGGCGTCGCCGGGTCGAGGTAGTAGATGATGGGTTTGACCGGGTCGACGAGTTCGCCGCGCCGGAAAGCCGCGGTGTCGCTCGGCTCGAGCCGCCAGCGCGTGATGTAGGTGCGCGTGACGACCTTCTGATCGCTTAGGCCGTAGTCCACCTGGTTCACGTTGAAGTACCCGACACGCTCATCGTGCAGCCGCGGCTGCATCGGTTCGTCCGGGAGCAGGACCATCGACTGGTTCATCTCCATCGAAATCGAGTTCGTGCTCGCGTTCGACGGAGGCGTCTGCGCGTTGTAGGTGAGGACGTGCCGTACCTCGACGTTGCGGGGGAAGCTCTTGATCCAGTCGACGTAGGTGCGGTTCGAGTCCAGCGAGCGCACCCGGTACGCGTCGCGTCGGAACTGGCTCAGCCCGAACATCGGGGTGTCGGACTCGAACAGCGGCGTGGCGTCGATGACGACGCTTGTCGAGTCGTCGTTCAGCGCCTCGATGTCGAAGGCTCGCAGGATGGGCTCGAAGTTCGCGCCCCGCACGGCCCGTGACACCGGAAGGGCCTCGTCCGCCACGTTCGTGTGTCGCACGACGCGGAGGAATATCCGCTCGTTGTCCGGCCCGTTCCTCTCCCAGCGAAGAACCTGCGTATTCGCCTTCTGGCCGCCGTAGCCCATCCCTTCGGGGACCGATGCCAGGCGGCTCACGAGCAGGATCTCGCGTCCCAGAATCGCTTCCGGAATCTCGAACAGCCATTTGTCGTCCACCCGGTGGACGTGGACCATCCCCGAGTCCGTGACCGCCTCCTCCGTGACGACTTCGGCATAGGGTTCGGGCCCGTCTTCGTCACCACCGCCGCCGCTGCGGGGGCCGGGTCCCCCTCCGCTCGCGGCGGACGGGCCGGGCGCGGGCCGGGCAAACGGCCGGATGCAGCCCGTGGCCACGATGAGGAGCGAGAGCGAAAGGACGAGGGCGAGAGGGCGTGTGCTGCGCGCGATCTGGAACATGCTGTCGGCTTCCGGTTCAGGGATGGAGTGGACGGGCCGAGCGTGGTGTCCCAGCGCTGGCTTTCGACCCGGGCGCTCAACGTAAGCGGGGGCGGAATGGCGGGCCAATCTCGGCGGTCCGGCCGGGGCGGTCGATCCGGTCGCCCGTTGCATTGACGGATCCGCCTTGAAACGCCTAACGTTCCGGCAGTTACGCCCTGTTTCGTCGACGTTCGCCGCAGTGAAAGGCACGCGTGCGGAGGGCGCGGCGTCTTATTTCGAAGGAGGTACCCCGATGCGCATCCGCACCCTGGCCCCCTTTGCCCTGGCTCTGACCGTCGCCTGCGGCGGGGCGGAGACGGAAGAAGCCGCGATGGCGGAGGAGACGACGGAGGCGATGGACGACGCCCCGGCCATGTCCGACGCCGAAGCGGCGATGACGGAAATCACCGATTACTACGAGACTCATTTCAACATGGGTCACGGCAGCATGGTCGGTGATCGCTACTCGGAGGACGGACTCCTATGGAGCGCCTCCGGCGCCATGGTCCACGGGAGCGCGGCGGTCGGCGCTGCCCTCCAGGCGCGGATCGACGCGGAAGGGTCGCAGCTCGCGATCCATCCGGGAGAGACGATGGGCTTCGGCGACCAGATCGTTTCGCGCGGCCACTACGTCCTCACCGGAACGGTGGACGGGGCGGAGGTCCGCAACTCCGGGTACTACATGGCGGTGGCCGAGAACGTGGACGGCGCATGGTCGCTCAAGGGGGTCGTGAGCAACTACGACACGCCCGACCAGTCGATGTCCGCCGGCCCGGCGATGGAGATGCCCGAGGGGATGGGCGGCGACCTCATCCAGGCGAGCGGCGACTACTTCGCCACCCACTACAACATGGGGCACGCCTCGATGGTCGCGAACACCTTCACGGAGAACGCGGTTGCGATGATGCCGGGCGAGCGGGCCCGCGAGGGTCGCGCGGCCGTGGAGGAAGGGCTGCAGGCCATGTTCGACGCGGGCGTGACGTTCAGCGGGATCAGCGGCTGGTCCGCGCACGAACTGGACGAGGGCCACGTGGTCGGCATCGGCACGTACGGCACCGAGGGTCCGGACGGGGCCGGCGGCGGCCACTTCGCGGGGCTCTACTCGCGAGGCGAGGACGGGGGTCTCATGCTGCACTGGCTCGTGATGGGAGCGCACGCCTCCGGCATGTAACCGCCGGTCCGGCAGTCTCAGGGGGCTGTGGCGGCCGGGCCGTTCCCCGCGGTCCGGCCGAATCCCCGCCCCCCGAGCTTCTCCCTGCTACGAGCCCAGGTGCGCCCAGTCGGGCAGGACGCCGGGTTCGATCCCGAACAGGAGCGGCCCCAGGGCGCGGAAGATCAGCGTGATGACGATCGCGCCGATGAGGTTGAGGAACAGCCCCACCCGCGCCATCTCCGCGATCCTCACCCGGTTGCTCCCGAACACCACGGCGTTGGGCGGCGTTGCCACCGGCATCATGAAGGCGCACGAGGCGGAGAGCGTCGCCGGCACCATCAGCAGGAGCGGGTGAACGCCGGTGGCGACGGCCACGGCCGCGAAGATCGGGAGCACCATCTCCGTCGTGGCCGTATTCGACGTGAGTTCGGTGAGGAACGTCATCGCGAGGCAGATGACGAAGATCAGCACGAGCGGCGGCACGGTCGACAACCCGCTGAACCCCTCCCCGACGAACCGCGCCAGCCCCGTGGTCTGGAAGCCGTGCGCGAGCGCGAAGCCTCCTCCGAACAGCAGCACGATGTTCCACGGGAGCCGTCGCACCACGCCGGGCCCCATGACCGTGGCGGTCTTTGCGCCGGGCGACCGCGTCGGCACGAGGAAGAGAACGCAGGCCATCGTGATCGCGACGGTGCCGTCGTCGATCAGGTGGCCGTAGGGCAGGAGCGACGACCACCCCGGGATCGTGAGCCGGCCGATCTCGATCGGCGCGCGGAACACCCACAGCAGGGCCGTCGTCGCGAAGACGGCGAGGATCGCCCGTTCCTCGAAGGCCACCGGGCCGAGCTTCCGCATCTCCGACTCCACGACTTCACGGTCGACCGAGACGTCGTCGGGCACGCGGAAGAAGACCCGCGTGATGAGGATCCACGCGAAGACGAGCATGAGCGCCGCGATCGGGAGCGCCATGACGAACCACACACCGAAGGAGATGTGCGGGGCGTCCGGGAAGGTGATCGCGAAGATGCGCTGGAGGGAGAGGTTCGGCGGCGTGCCGACCAGCGTGGCGATCCCGCCGGCGGAGCAGGCGTACGCGATCCCGAGCATGATCGACACGGAGAAGGCGCGCGTCCGGCCACGACCGAACTGCTCCTCCATGCGGAGGATGACGGCCAGTCCGACCGGGACCATCATGATCGCGGTGGCCGTGTTCGAGATCCACATGGAGAGGAAGGCCGCCGCCAGCATGAAGCCGAGCACGATGCGCGCGGGGCCGCCGCCCACCGCGCGGATGACCCAGAGGGCGATACGCCGGTGCACGTCCCACTTCTCCATCGTGAGCGCGATCATGAAGCCGCCGAGGAAGAGGACGATGGTGCTGTTGAAGTAGATGGGCGCCGTCTCCCCGGTCCGTTCGATTCCGAGGACCGGGAACAGGAAGAGCGGAAGCAGCGCGGTGGCGAAAAGGGGAATCGCGTCGGTGATCCACCATGTGGCCATGAGGACGGCCACCGCCGCCATGCGGGTGACCTCGGGCCGTCCCGGCTCGAGGTCGAGCAGGAGCATCAGCAGGAAGAGGAGCGGTCCGAGCCACAGCCCGATGCGCTGGCCGCGCGAGCGCTTCCCGGACCTGTCCTCCGAACGGTTGTCTGCCATGAGCGTCCTCACCGCTCCGGGCCCCGGGTGTCGACCCCGCCCGCGCGAGGTCCGGCGTGCGGCGCCCGAGATGGCGCGCCGCGGCGGAGGAACGTACCATCCGGCGCGGGGCGCCGCGTAGTTTCCTCTCACGGGCCGCTGGGCTAACTTTGCGTCCCTTTGCCACGTCGCAGCGACAGTGCCCGGCTCGACCGGGGTCGCTCGTGCCCCCGCCGCGGGCCGCGATCACGAAACCCACGAAGAACGGTGACAAGCTAGATGTTCGGTTCGGTACGATGGCGGTTGGTCTGGATCGCCGTTCTGATAACCGTTTGCGGTTTCGCCCTGGTGCCCGAGACCATCGTCGACGAAGTGACGGGCGAGTCCGAGCGGGTCTGGCCGCTCAAGCTCGGACTGGATCTGCAGGGCGGCATGCAACTCACGGTCGAGATCTACGACCCCGAGGGCGCCCTCAGCGGTGAGGATCTTGACGATGCGGTCGACCGCACGCTCACGACGATTCGGAACCGGATCGACGAGTTCGGCGTCCGCGAGCCGACGATCCAGCGCTCCGGCAACCGCATCATCATCGAGCTCGCGGGGGTCGACAACCCGGAGCAGGCGAAGCGGATCGCCACGGAGACCGCGTTCATGGAGTTCAAGATCGTCACGGACGGTCAGGAGTTCATGGACGCCCTGGAGCGGATCGACCGCGCGATCGTGAACGCGGTGGGGATCGAGAACCTCCAGGTCACCACGCTGGAGGCCGAGCCGGAAGTCGACCTCAGCGACATCCTCGGCGGCGCCGCCGATTCCGCCGTGGCGGAGGATGCGGCCAACGAGGAAGGCGCGGCCGAAGCCGAGGATTCGGCCGACGGGGCCGACGGAGATGATCCGGCCGGCGATTCGCTCGCGACCGGGGAGGAGGCTGTCGACGCCGTGGATGAAGCCACCGCGCGGCCGCTCTCGGCGCTGCTCGGACAGGGACGGATCCTCGGCGAGTATCTCGTGCCGCAGGAGGATCAGCCTACTGCGGCGGCGTGGCTGGAACTCGAGGGCGTCCGGGAAGCGCTCCCCCGCGGCGTCACGCTCCATTGGGGAGTGGAGCAGGTCGGGGCGGGCGCGGGATCCTACGTGCCGCTCTACGTGCTCGAGGCGGAACCGCTCATCACCGGCGACATGCTCCAGGATGCCGGGCCGGCGAACCGCGACCCGACCTTCAACCAGCCGATCGTTCCGTTCGAGACGACGCGGCGCGGCTCGCGGGTCTTCGAGCGCGGCACGGCGCGCAACATCGGCCAGAACATGGCCATCGTCCTCGACGACCGGGTCCAGAGCTACGCCGTCATCCGCAGCGTTCTGAGCCGGCGCGCCCAGATCGAACTCACCCCCGGAGCGTCCTTCCAGGAGGCCCAGGAACTCGCGCTCGTCCTTCGGGCCGGCGCGCTGCCCATGCCGATCGAGGTCGTCGAGGAGCGCAACGTGAGCGCCTCGCTCGGCGAAGACTCCATCCGGCAGGGCCGCACGGCCTTCATCATCGGGATCGTCGGCGTGATCATCGTCATGATGATCTACTACCGGGCGGCGGGAATCCTCGCCGTCGGAGCGCTGCTCACGTACGTCATCTTCATGCTGGGCGGTCTGGCCGGCCTCGAAGCGACGCTCACGCTGCCGGGCATTGCGGGTCTCATCCTCTCCATCGGAATGGCGGTGGATGCGAACGTCCTCATCTTCGAACGGGTGCGCGAGGAGCTCGCGGCCGGGAAGACGCCGCGCACGGCGGTGGACGCGGGATTCGGCAACGCCCTGTCGGCGATCGTGGACGCGAACCTCACCACGCTCATCACCGGGATCATCCTCTTCCAGTTCGGGACCGGCGCGGTGCAGGGCTTCGCGGTCACGCTCTGCATCGGGATCCTCGCGTCGTTCTTCTCCGCGATCTACGTGACGCGGACGCTCTTCATCATGTACCTGAACCGACGCGGCTCCCGGGAGTCCGTAAGCATATAGGAACGAAGTCACCATGAGGGTCTTCCAGAACGCGCACTACAAGTTCCTTTCCATGCGCCGGCCGGCGTACTTCGCGTCGGCCGCGATCATCACGATCGGTCTCCTGTCGATCATCTTTCGCGGCGGGCTGCGGACGGGCGTGGAGTTCACGGGCGGCGTCCTGCTCGAGGTGCAGTTCACCGAGACGACCGATGTGGGCCAGATCCGCGACGCATTGACGGCCGGGGGCACGACGGGGGTCCAGATTCAGCAGCTGCGGACGGTCGGAGCGGAGACGTACGACTTTCTGCTGCGCGTGCCCGTCGGGGAGGAAGAGGACCAGAACGCGATCCGGGACCAGATCAGGGCAAGCCTCGAGACGCAGTACTCCGCCGGGAGCTTCGAGATCGCGCGCGGCGATACGTTGAGCGCCAAGGTGGGCGACGAGTTCCAGCGCACGGCGGTCATCGCCGTACTGCTGTCGTTCCTCCTGACCCTGATCTACCTCGCCTTCCGTTTCGAGTGGCGGTTCGGCGTCGCCGCCGTCATCGCGACCGTGCACGACATGCTCATCACATTCGGGTTCATCTCGCTGTTCGACATCGAGATCAACCTCGCGACCGTCGCCGCAATTCTCACGATCATCGGCTATTCGCTCAACGACACGATCGTCGTCTTCGACCGCGTGCGGGAGAATCTCAGAAAGAAGCGGAAGGAAGCGTACGACGCGACGCTCAACCGCAGCCTGAACGAGACGCTGCCCCGCACGGTCCTCACCAGCGGCACGACGCTGATCGCGCTGTTCTCGCTGGTCGTCATCGGGGGCGCCGTGATTCGGCCCTTCGCGAGCGTGCTCATCATCGGCGTGCTCATCGGGACGTATTCGTCGATCTTCGTCGCGTCTCCCGTTCTCCTCGAGATTCACGACCGGGCGCGCCGGCGCTCCGCGATCGCCGCCCGCACCTAGCCTTCCTGGGTGACCGGGCCAACGGTGACCGGTACGGGGGCCGGGACGACGCTCTTCGATTCGCACCTTCATCTGACGGCGGACCGCTTCGCCCCCGATCTCGGCGCGGTGGTGGACCGGGCCCGCGCGCGGGGCGTACGCCGGATGGTCACGGTCGCCTCGGACCCCGAGGACGCGGAGCAGGCCGCGGCGCTGGCCGCCCGGACGCCGGGCCTGTGGGCGACGGCGGGGCTCCATCCGCACGCGGCGGACCGGACCTCGGCCTCCCTCCTGAGCGAGATCGAGCGCATCGCCGAAGCCCCTGAAGTCGTCGCGATCGGTGAGACGGGGCTCGACTTCCACTACGACAATGCGGCCCGACGGCCGCAGCTGGAGAACTTCGAGGCCCACCTCGGGATGGCGGCCCGGCTCGGTCTGCCGGTCGTCGTACATTCGCGCTCAGCGGAGGCCGAGACGGCGGAACGGGTGAGAGAGTACGGCGACGGCGCCTCCGGCGTGCTGCACTGCTTCACGGGAGGCGAAGCACTCCTCCGTGCCGCCCTGGATGCGGACTGGTACGTCTCCTTTTCGGGCCTCATCACCTTCGTCCCCGAGTTGGCCGAGTGGGCCCGCGCGGTTCCGGCCGACCGGCTCCTGATCGAGACGGACGCCCCCTACCTCGCGCCCGCCCCCCGCCGCGGACGCCGAAACGAGCCCGCCTACCTTACACACACATGCGAGCGGCTGGCGGAGGTGCGCGGCACATCCTTCGAGGAGGCCGCGGCGCTCACGGCGGCGAACGCGCGCCGCTTCTACGGCGTGGAGGGCGCGGCGTGAACCGCCGGGGGGCGGGCGGCGTGCAGATCCTGCCCGACCACGTCGCGAACCAGATTGCGGCGGGCGAGGTGGTCGAGCGTCCCGCCTCCGTCGTCAAGGAACTGGCCGAGAACGCGGTCGATGCCGGGGCGCGTCGCGTCGAAGTCGCGCTCCGCAACGGTGGGAAGACCGAGATCCGGGTCTCGGACGACGGGAGCGGGATGAACCGCGAGGACGCCGTGCTCGCCCTGGACCGGCACGCGACGAGCAAGATCCGGAGCGTGGATGACCTGCGAAGCGTCCGCTCCTTCGGCTTCCGCGGCGAGGCGCTGCCCTCCATCGCGGCGGTCAGCCGTTTCGAACTGCACACGGCGCTGAGTCCGGAAGAGGGCGTGCGGGCGCGGGTCGACTTCGGGCGCATCCGCAGCGTGGACGACGTGCCGCGCCGGCGCGGCACGACGGTGACGGTCCGGGCGCTGTTCCACGACCTCCCGGCACGCGCAAAGTTCCTTCGGAGCGCGGCCGCCGAGACGCGGGCCGCGGGCGAGGCCCTCGTGCTCCTCGCGCTCGCGAACCCGGCCGTCGGTTTTCGGCTCGAGTCGAATCGCCGCGTCTCCATGGATCTCGCCCCCGCGCGGGACTGGCTCGGACGGGTCGGACAGCTGTGGGGCGACCTCGCGCCCACGCTCATTCCCGTGGAGGATGCGGGCGGCCCGGTGCGGGTCCGGGGCTTCATCCAGCGGCCCGATGCGGCGCGCGCGAGGGGAGGGCGCCGCTACACCTTCGTGAACGGCCGTCCCTTCCGGGATGCCGCTCTCCTGCGGCTGGTGGACGATGCGTTTCGGACCACGGTCATGGAGGGCGTCCGGCCGAGCCTCTTCCTGCGCATCGAAACGCCGCCCGCAGCGGTGGATGTCAACGTCCATCCGGCCAAGGCGGAGGTGCGTTTCCGCGACCGCGAGAGCGTCGAGGCGGCCGTTCGCGCAGCCGTGCGCGCCGCGCTGGCGCGGCTCGATTCGACGAAGCCGCTGGGCATCCCGGGCGATGCGCCGGACGCTGGGCGGGGCCTTCGAACGCCCTCCGGCGGTGGCGTCGCGAAACCCCGCGGCGAGCCGCCCGCGGAGATGCCGCAGTTCGCGCTCTTCGTCTCCGGGCGGGACGACGCGGGGGGGCCGGGCGAGCCCGGGGCCGACGCCGGCGCGAGCGGGCAGGGGGCCGAGACGGAGGCGCCGTTCGCCGGCCCGGAGCTGTGGCAACTCCACGACCGCTACATCCTGGCCGCGACCCGCGAGGGGCTCCTCATCGTCGACCAGCACTCGGCACACGAGCGAGTGCTTTATGAGGAGATCATGGCGCGCTTCGAAGCCGGAGGGGGCACCTCCCAGGCGCTCCTCTTTCCGGTCACCCTGCAGTTCTCGCCCCCGGAGGCCGAGGCGCTCGAGGATCTCGCCGGATTGCTCGCCCGGCAGGGGTTCGAGCTGGAGCCGTTCGGTGAGCGGACGTGGATCCTGACGGCGGCCCCGCAGCCCCACGCCCGGTTCGACGCCGAGGGCTGCCTGCGGGAGATGGTGCGGGAACTGGCGGAAGGCTCCCCGCTCGTGAACGCGGCGCGCAGCCAGCACGAGCGCGTCGCGATGAGCATGGCGTGCAAGGGAGCGATCAAGGCGGGCGAGCAGATCTCCCCGGAAGAGGCGAGGGAACTTTTCGACCGGTTGTTCGCGACCCCGCTGCCCGGACACGACGTCCACGGCCGCCCGACGATCGTGCGCCTGAGCGTCGAGGAGCTCGACCGGCGGTTCGGCCGAGGGTAGCCGCCGCACCCGTGGGGACTTTGCCCGTGCCGGTCATCGCGGGGCCTACCGCCTCGGGCAAGACAGCCGTCGCCATCGATGTCGCGCGCCGGCTGAACGGTGAAATCATCTCCATGGACAGCCGACAGGCGTACCGAGGTTTCGCCATCGGGACCGCGGCGCCGTCCGCCGGCGAACTCGCCTCCGCGCCGCACCACGGTGTCGGCTTTCTCGACCCGCGCGAGCGCTACGGCGCGGGTCGCTTCGCACGCCTGGCGGTCCGCTGGCTCGGCGAGATCCGGGCCCGCGGCCGTGTCCCCATCCTCGCCGGCGGGACGGGATTGTTCCTGCGGGCCCTCACGCACCCGATGTTCGAGGAGCCCCCGCTCGACGCGGCACGCCGCGCGGCGCTGCACGCGTGGCTGGACCCGCTCGAACGCGAGGAACTCGCGCGCTGGGCGACCCGCCTCGACCCGGTGCTGGCCGCGCGGCGGCGTCCGCTCGACCGGCAGCGGGCGGCGCGCACGGTAGAACTCGCGCTCCTGACGGGTGAGCCGCTGACCCGCTGGATGACGCGCGCTCCGGCCGACCGCCCGCCGCTGCGGACCGCGACCTATGTGTTGGAGTGGCCCGCGCCGCTCCTCCGCGAGCGGATCGAACGCCGCGCCGCGGTGTTGATCCGCGGTGGCGCCTGGCCGGAGGAGGTTCGCGACCTGCTGGCGCGCGGCCTGGACGGATCGCGCGCCTTCGACGCGCTGGGCTACGCGGATGTCGCGGCGCTCGTCCGCGGCGAAGCGGGAGTGGACGAGACGATCGAGCGCGTGTCGAGGGCCACCTGGCGCTACGCCCGCCGGCAGCGGACATGGTTCCGCCATCAGGTCCCGGAGAACGCCGTCGTGCTTCCGGTGCTGGACGGGTCGACGACACCGGAGCAACTTGCGCGCCGCATCGTGGCCGACTGGCGCGAATCAGGGTGAGGAAGGGATGATGAAGATCGGGATCACGTGCTATCCGACGTACGGGGGCTCCGGGGCGATCGCTACCGAGCTGGGGCTCGGCCTCGCCCGCAGGGGGCACGAGGTACACTTCATCTCCTATGCCCAGCCGTTCCGCCTCACCCACTTCATCGATGGCGTCTACTTCCACGAAGTCGAGGTCAATCGCTACCCGCTGTTCGAGTATCCTCCCTACTCGCTCGCGCTCGCCGTCACGATGCACGAAGTGGCGCGGCGCGAGGAACTCGACCTCCTCCACGTGCACTACGCGATCCCGCACGCGACGGCGGGATGGATCGCACGCGACATGCTCCGCGACGGAGGGCGCGACGTGAAGCTGGTGACGACGCTGCACGGCACGGACATTACGCTCGTGGGCCAGGATCCATCGTACTGGTCGATCACCCGCTTCTCGATCGAGAAATCCGATCGGCTCACCGCCGTCTCCGAGTGGTTGCGGGAGCGGACGCATCGCGACTTCGACTGCAGCCGCTGCGCGATCGAGGTCATCCCGAACTTCGTCGATCCGAAGATCTACGACCGGGAGCGCCACCGGGGCCGGCACCGGCTCGCGCGGGCCGGAGAGAAGGTTGTGATGCACATCTCGAACTTCCGGGCGGTCAAACGGATCCCGGACCTCATGGAGATGTTCGCGCGGATTCAGCGCGCCCTGCCGGCTCGCCTCATTCTCGTGGGAGACGGTCCGGAGCGGCAGCGCGCGGCGGAGATCGCCGCGGAGCTGGGCATGGCGGAGCGCGTCGTCTTCCTCGGCAAGATCGACTCCGTCGCCGAACTCCTCGCCGGCGCGGATCTCTTCCTCCTCCCGAGCGAGCAGGAATCCTTCGGTCTGGTGGCGCTGGAAGCGCAGGCTTCCGCCGTTCCCGTGGTCGGGTCCTCCGGGACGGGCCTCGACGAGGTCGTGGAGCACGGTGTGACCGGCTACCTGCATCCCGTCGGAGCGGTCGACGCCATGGCGACATCGGCGATCTCGCTGCTGAGCGATGAGGCGCGCTGGGACGCGTTCTCGAGCGCCGCGCGGGACCGTGCCCTGGCACGCTTCACGATCGACCGCATCGTTCCCTGCTACGAGTCGCTCTACCGCGACGTCCTCGCCGACGGGGACGGCTCCCGGGTTGCGACCGAGTGAACGCGTTCGAAGCCTTCGTCCTCGGCGTCGTCCAGGGCCTCACCGAGTTCCTGCCCGTGTCGAGTTCCGGGCATCTCGTGCTCGGGCAGGCGCTGTTCGGGATCGAACTCCCCGGTGTCGTGTTCGAGGTCACCGTGCACGTCGCGACGCTGTGCGCCGTGTGCTGGGTCTATCGCCGGCGCCTCGCGGCGCTGCTCCGCGGCGTGTGCTCGGCGGATCGCGGGAGCCTCCGGGACGTCGGCCTCCTGGCCGCGGCCACGCTCCCCGCCGCCGCCGTCGGGGTCGGTCTGCGGGGCGTGCTGGAGCCCACATTCGAGCGGCCCGTGCTCGCGGCGGCGCTGCTGCTCGTCACGGGCGGCGTCGTCTGGTCGATCCGGCGCCTGTCTCGCCGGGGTACGCGCGCACGGCCGACGGTCGCCGGGGCGCTGGCCGTCGGGCTGGCGCAGGCCCTCGCCATCCTGCCGGGCATTTCCCGTTCCGGGAGCACCGTGGCCATGGCGACCGCCGCCGGCGTCGAGCCCCGCCGCGCCGCCGAGTTCTCTTTTCTCCTCTCCATCCCCGCGATCGGAGGGGCGGCGGTGCTGCAGGCGTCGGATCTCGGCGAGGCCGGACTCGCGGCCGGGGTGCTGCCCCTCGCGGTCGCCTTCGCGGCTTCGGCCCTGTCAGGGGTGTTCGCCATTCGTATCTTCCTGCGGACGCTTGAACGGCGGGTATTCCACCGCTTCGCCTGGTACTGCTGGCTCATCGGCGGAGGGTACCTGGCCGCGGCCGCGATCTGGCCGGCGCTGCGCGGATGACGGTTGAATGACTGACGTCGGAGCGACCATGCTCGCAGAAGAGGCAGAAGACTGGGGCGGGGAGTCCGTCGCCGCGCTGCGCGAGCACTGGGACCGGGAGTCGGTCTTCACCTTCGACCGCATCCCTTCGACGAACGACCTCGCCCGCGAGCTGGCGGAGGCCGGGGCGCCGTCCGGCACGATCGTGCTCTGCCGCGAGCAGACGGCCGGGCGGGGAAGGGGGGGGCGGAGCTGGGCGTCCCCGGCGGGGGCGGGCGTCTATCTGAGCATGGCGTTCCGCCCGCGTGAAGCCACCGTCCCGCCGCTCGTCACCGTCGTGGCCGGCGTCGATCTGGCTCGCGAACTGAACCGGCGCTTCCCGGGCCTCGGCTCGGCCGTGAAGTGGCCCAACGACCTCATGGCGCGGGATCGGAAGCTCGGCGGCATCCTCGCGGAAACGGCCCGGGCAGACGGCAAGGAGATGTTCCTCGTCGTCGGCGTCGGCATCAACGTCGAGTCCGATCGGCTGCCGGATGACGTGGTCGGAGCGGTGGCCCTCGCCGACTGCGTGGGTTCGGCGCGCCTCGTCGACGTCGCGGACGCGGTGGTGGCGGGACTCGAGCGCCGACTTCCCCGTGCACCGACTTCACTCGACGCGCCTTCGCTCGATGAACTCGACCGTCTCGACTGGTTGAAGAACCGTTGGGTCGAGCACCGGCTCTCGGACCGCGAACCCGCCGTGGGCCTCGCGGCCGGGATCGCTCCGGACGGCGCCCTCCTCCTGCGGCCGCGCGGGGGCGCCCTGCGCCGCGTCGTCGCGGGTTCCATCGCTCTTGGCGGAAGCTGATCCCATGCTCCTCACCGTAGACATCGGGAACACCGAATCCGTCCTCGGCTGGTTCGAGGATCTCACCCCCGTACACACGTGGCGGATCGCGACGGATCGCCGCCGAACGGCGGACGAGATCGGACTCCAGATCCGCGGGCTGCTCGGGGCCCGGGACCTGCCCGCTCCGGAGCGTATCGTCGTCGCTTCCGTCGTCCCCGTGCTGCACCGGGTCTGGCTCGCGGTGGGGGGAACCCTCGACGCCCCGCTGCGCTTCCTCAACGGCGGCTCTCCCATCCCCGTGCGGCTGGACGTCGACCACCCCCTCGAAGTCGGCGCCGACCGCATCGCGAACACGCTCGCCGCCGCGGAACTCTACCGTCGCGACACCGTCGTCGTGGATCTCGGGACGGCGACGACCTTCGACTGCATTACCGCCGATGGCGTCTTCGTGGGCGGCGTCATCGCGCCCGGGCCCACGGCCGGCACGGACCAGCTCGCGCGCGCGACGGCGCAACTCCCGCAGATCCATGTCGAAGAGCCAGCCCGGGTCATCGGCCGCAATACGAAAGACTGTCTGCGGAGCGGCGGGTTCTACTCGGTGGTGGAGGGGATCGACGGCATCGTGCGGCGGATCATCGAGGAATGGGAGCGCGAGCCGCTCATCGTGGCGACGGGCGGACTCGCGCGGGTCGTGGGACCGCACTGCCGCACCGTCGACCGCATCGAGCCGGCCCTGACGATCACCGGTCTGGCGATCGCGGACCGGTATCTGTTCGAGTCGCCCGCCGGCTCGGACGGCTAGCGGGCCGACGTCAGTTCAGGACCCGCGGAAGAAAGCGGCGCTTCCGCAGCACTTCTCCTTCATCTTGTTCGCGAACTCCGGATTGATCATCCGCACGATCAGGTAGAAGACCGCGACGAAGATCGCGACCTTCACGACCATCCACACCAGGGGCAGGACGACGGAGAAGAGGATTCCCGTCACCCACAGACCCACCGCGCCCGCGGCCACCAGCACTACGGCTGCACGAAACATGTCGACCTCCCTTTCTGGCCCGCCCCTACGATACGTGTACGGGCCGGGTTTCATAACCCCGCGCCCCTTGATCGGAACCGTGCACCCGCATATCTTCGGCTCGCCTTGGCACTCGGCGCACCAGAGTGCTAACAGCCGCGGGGTCCCTCGCGGCTTTCATCGGAAGGATCACCCAACACCGAAGGTCCAAGGAGGGACAGGCAAGATGGCAACCGCCTCGAACACGAAACTGAACATCTCCCCCATGGCCGACCGCATCGTCGTCGCGCCGCTCGAAGAGACCGAGGAGATGCGCGGGGGTCTGTACATTCCGGACACCGCGAAGGAGAAGCCGCAGCAGGGCACCGTCGTTGCCGTGGGCCCCGGCCGCATGAACGACGACGGTGAGCGCATCCCGATGGAAGTCAACACCGGAGACCGGGTCCTCTACGGCAAGTACGCCGGGACCGAGGTTTCCCTGGATGGCGATGACTATCTGATCGTGAAGGAAAGCGACGTTCTGGCCGTCCTCTAGCCGCTGGAGCGGGAGACGGCGGGTCAAACCGTTGACTGACGCGCCCGGATGACCGGGCGAAGGAGACGAAATGGCGAAGGATCTTGAATTCGATACCGCGGCACGGCAGCGCCTGAAGGCGGGCGTGGACAAGCTCGCGCGCGCGGTCAAGGTCACGCTCGGCCCCAAGGGGAGGAACGTGGTCCTTGAGAAGAAGTTCGGCAGCCCGACGATCACGAAGGACGGCGTGACGGTCGCGAAGGAAGTCGAGCTGGACGACCCGGTCGAGGATCTCGGCGCGAAGATGGTGAAGGAAGTCGCGACGAAGACGTCCGACGCGGCGGGCGACGGCACGACGACGGCGACGGTGCTCGCGCAGTCGATCTTCACCGAGGGCCTCAAGAGCGTGACGGCGGGTGCGAACCCGATGGCGCTCAAGCGCGGCATCGACAAGTCCGTCGAAGCGATCGTCGCGAACCTCCACTCGATCTCGGTCGAGACCTCGGGCAAGACGGAAATCGCCCAGGTCGCCGCCATCTCGGCGAACAGCGACCAGGAGATCGGCGAGCTGATCGCCGACGCGATGGAGAAGGTCGGCAAGGACGGCGTCATCACGGTCGAGGAGGCCCGCGGCCTCGAGACCGAGCTGGAGACCGTGGACGGGATGCAGTTCGACCGCGGCTATCTCTCGCCGTACTTCGTCACGGATCCGGACAAGATGGAGGTCGTCCTCGACGAGCCGATCATCCTGATCCACGACAAGAAGATCTCGGCCATGAAGGACCTGCTGCCGGTCCTCGAGAAGGTCGCCCAGATGGGCAAGCCTCTCCTGATCGTGGCGGAGGACGTCGAGGGCGAGGCGCTCGCCACGCTCGTCGTCAACAAGCTGCGCGGAACGCTCAAGGTCGCGGCCGTCAAGGCTCCGGGCTTCGGCGATCGCCGGAAGCAGATGCTGCAGGACATCGCGATCCTCACGGGCGGCCAGGTGATCTCCGAGGAACTCGGCTTCAAGCTCGAGAACACGGTGGTCGGCGACCTCGGCCAGGCGAAGCGGATCGTCATCGACAAGGACAACACGACGGTCGTCGACGGCGCCGGTGACGCGGACCGTATCCAGGGCCGCATCAGCGAGATCAAGGTCGCGATCGACAAGTCCACGTCGGACTACGACCGCGAGAAGCTGCAGGAGCGGCTGGCGAAGCTGGCCGGCGGCGTGGCGGTCATCAACGTCGGCGCGGCGACCGAGACCGAGATGAAGGAGAAGAAGGCTCGGGTCGAGGACGCGCTGCACGCGACGCGCGCGGCCGTCGAAGAGGGCATCGTGCCCGGCGGCGGCGTGGCCCTGCTGCGGAGCCAGGGGGCGCTGGAGGGCGTCGAGGGTTCGGACGCCGACGAGACGATCGGAATCCGGATCGTGCGCCGCGCGGTCGAGGAGCCGGTTCGCACGATCGCCTCGAACGCCGGAGCCGAGGGCTCGATCATCGTCGAGAAGGTGCGCGAGGCCCAGGGCCGGAACACCGGCTACAACGCGGCTACGGGCGAGTACGAGGACATGGTGAAGGCGGGCGTCATCGACCCGACCAAGGTCACGCGTACGGCGCTCCAGAACGCGGCCTCGATCGCGGGTCTGCTGCTCACGACCGAAGCCGTCGTCGTGGAGCGGCCCGAGGCGGAGGATCCCGCGGCGGCCGCCGGCGGCATGCCGGGCGGTGGCATGGGCGGGATGTACTAGCAGCCGCCTTGCATGGCGGGGGCGGAGAGCCGTCTCCCGCCGCCAGCTGTTCGGGAAGTGCGAGAGGCCCGGCTTCGGCCGGGCCTTCGCGCATCCGCCCCCCGCGGTTAATGTCCTGCGATGCGATACCTCGGATCCAGCCTCGCCCACCCCGGACCTCCGGCGGCTCGCGCGCGCGCCGCGCGGTCGACGCTGTGGCTCGCGGCCCTGACGCCGCTGGCCTGCGCCGACGCAACGGGCCCCGCTGACGAACTCTGTCCCGTCGCGGCGGGGCGCGGCGCGAATCGCGTCACGATGTCCCTCGTGGCCGGGGAGATGTGCGTGCTGCCGGCGGCGGGTGTCCAGGTTGTGGAAATCGGGGCCGGCAACGCCGCGGCGGAGTATCTGCTCGTCGTGCAGAGCGCTCTGCGCAGGCCGGGGGCGACGACGCGTCTCAGACTCGATGCCCGGGCGAGGGGGGGGGCGGCGGCGCGGGTTCCTCCGCTCGCCGCTCCCGCACGCGCGCTGCCGGCCGACGCACTCGACCTCGAGAACGACAGACGCCGCCTCGAGGAAGCATCGCGGGCCGACCTCACCTTGCGGACCAATGCCCGCCGCGCCGTGCGGGGTGCGCGTCCGCTCCGCCCGGCGTCCGCCGCCCCGCCGGCCCCGGGCATGGTGCGCGCCAACCAGGCCCACGCCGGCCCGACGCCCCCCGCCGTCGGCGACACCGTGACCTTCAGCAACGCGGTGCATCCGAATCTCGACGTGGACTGCGACGGAATCCACGACGTCGCCGCCGTCGTCCGCGCCGTGGGCCCCAACTTCGCGATCGTGGAGGATCTCGACGCGGCCGGCGTCGTGCCCGGCGACGGCTACGAAGCCGTCCTCGGATCGCTCGAGTGGTCGGTTCTCCCCGTGCTCACGGCGTATTTCGGCGAGCCGGCGGACATCGACGGAAACGGCGTCGTATGGGTCCTGTTCACGCCCGTCGTGAACCGGACCACGCCCCGCGACAGCGAAACCAGGATCCTGGGGTTCTTCAATCCGGCCGACCTGGCCGACCCCGAAGACTGCCCGGCTTCCAACGGGGGGGAGATCCTCTACCTCCTCGCCGCCGATCCCGACGGGCGGTTCTCCAAACCCGTACTCGCGCAATTCGCGACGACCGGGGCCGTCGGCGTGGCCGCGCACGAACTGGCGCACCTCATTTCGGCCGAGCGCCGAACCGTGCTCGCCCGGGGGTCGTTCGCCTCCCTCGAGGAAACCTGGCTGAGCGAGGCGCTGGCGCATTCGGCGGAGACGTTCGTCGGGATGTCGAGGGTGGGCCTGAGTCCCGGCGGCAACTACGACTTCGCGGAACTCCTTGCCGACTCCGAAAACTTCGGAACCTATCTCTTCCCGAACCTCCGCCGTTCCGCGTTCTACCTGCTCGGGCCGCACCGGACCCCCGCGCTGGGCGACGCCCATGCGCGGGACCCGGACGGAATCTCGTCGCTTGCGATGCGGGGCTTCGGATGGCTCTTCCTGCGCTGGTTCGCGGACCAGTACGCGACGCAGGGCGGCGGACGGCTCGGCGGAGCCGCGGAGGAGGCCATCTTTCACGACCTGGCGGGAGGCGGGGTCGCTCGCGCGCGCGGCGTGGAGAACGTCGAGCGGGTCGCCTCGGCGTACGGCGCGCCGGGCACATGGGACGACCTGCTCGCGGCGTGGGCGCTTGCCCCCATTGCGGATGACCTGCCCGGCGCGCCTTCATCGACGCAGGTGAAGACCCTGCACCTTCGCGATGTGTTTGCCGCCCTGCACCGGGAACTGGAGGGAAGGGTTCCCTTCGCGCGCGCCTTCCCGCTGGAGGCGATGGACATTCCACTCGCCGACGGGACGGATGCCCGGATCGACTTCGAACTCGCCGCCTCGACGGGCTACTATTTTCAGCTTGTGAGCGAGGGGCCGCACCCGGACGTCCGTCTGAGGCTCACGACCCAGGCCGGGCTTCCCGTCCCTTCTTCCGAGGGCGTCCGCATCCTCGTGCTCCGGACGCGTTGACCGTGCCGACCCTCGCGGGCACGGATCGCGCAGGACGGGTATCTTGCCCGCCGGAGGGCGCCGGCCGGCGGGAGGATCTGCCAGGGAGCCGGCGGCCGTCACGGACCGTGCCAGAGAGATCGAACGGTGAGACACGCAGGCCGAGCATGCTGAGACTGTGCGGCGGAAGGCCACGCTCGTCGGGCCCTGACGGCCTCCCGCGTCCGCTGGCAGCCGTGCTCTCCGGTCTCGCGCTCGCGGCCTGCGGCGGCGGTACGACGGACCCGCCACCGCCTCCTCCTCCGCCTCCACTCGCCACCGGGTGCGGCGGAGATGCCACAGCGTCCGTATCCGTCACGCTCGACCTGGCCCCCGGCCAGCACGTCACGCTCGACAACTCGGCGGATGTGCGCGCCTTCAGGCTGGCGGGCTCGGACGTATCCCGCGACTACGAGGTCATCGTACAGAGCGCCTCCCAGGCGCCCGGCCAGAGCGTTAGCGGCTGTATACGGGTGCGGGCCGAGCGGGCCTCCGGAAACGTGACCCCGTCCCAACCTCCGCGTCTCTCCGGCGGAGGGGGAGAGTTGAGCCGCGACCTTCGCCGCCGGGAGTCCTGGTTCGCCCGCGAACGCGTGCTTCGGGAGCGGGAGCTGCGGGAACTCGCCGCGGTCGGCGCACAGCCCATACGCTCCCGAACGCCGGGGCTCGATCCCCTGAGCCTGACCGATGCCCTGCGGCCGCCGGACCTCGGGGACACCCTCTCCTTCAGGGTCGGCGTGGGCGCGAATCTCGTCGTGAACTGCCGGAACCCGACGATGGTCACGGGCGAAGTCAGGTACGCGGGAGAGCACTTCACCATCGTGGAGGATCTCCAGTTCCACAGTCAGCCGGA
This sequence comes from Candidatus Palauibacter scopulicola, assembly GCF_947581915.1. NCBI lineage: Bacteria > Pseudomonadati > Gemmatimonadota > Gemmatimonadia > Candidatus Palauibacterales > Candidatus Palauibacteraceae > Candidatus Palauibacter > Candidatus Palauibacter scopulicola. The sequence goes on along the minus strand of NZ_CANPWG010000030.1, from coordinate 29,289 downwards.
CAGCGACCGGTTCTCGGAGGCCGAGTTCGAGGCGATCGGCCGACAACTTGACGAAGTCGTGTATCCGGTGGATGTGGCCTACTTCGGCGAACCGGCGGACATCGACAACAACGGGACCGTGTTCGCCCTCATCACGGCCGAGGTGAACAAGCTCACGCCCGCGGGAGAGGAGAGCGTCGTCGCCGGCTTCTTCCTGGCGCGCGATCTCACGACCAGATCCAGCTGCGAAGCCTCGAACGAAGGGGAGATCTTCTATCTCGTGGGCCCGGATCCGGACGAGGACTACGGCTCGGACATCAGCATCAGCTTCGCGAACGCGCTTGCGCGGTCGACGGTCGCGCACGAGTTCGCCCACCTGCTCAACACCCAGCAGCGCGTCACGCTCGGGAGCGGGAACATCTTCGGCGATCGAGAGGTCGCATGGCTCGATGAGGGCATGGCCCACCTTGCGGAGGAGATCGCCGGCCTGCGGGCCGCGGGGCTCGGGACACGATCCAACCTCGATCTGGACATGATCACGACGAGCGAGGAACAGCTCACCGCCTACAACCACTTCCACGTCGTGAACCAGATTCGCCTGGGGCGTTTCCTGCGGGGCGGATGTCCACCGGATCCCAACGGTCCGGCGGCGGCCCCGGCACTCGGCGACGCGTCCGGCGAAGATCCCGGCGGAGTGGAATCCCTCTCGTTCCGTGGTTTCGCGTACGGGTTCGTACGCTGGCTCGGCGACCAGTTCGGGGCGTCCGGGAGCGGGGGAGCGCTGCCCGGGAGTCGGGAGGAGGAGCTGTTCCGGTATCTGACTTCGGGCGGGCCCGCGCATTTCAAGGGCGTCACCAACGTGGAGCGCACGCTCCAGGCGGTCGCCGGAGTGAACATCGAATGGGAGGAACTCCTCTCGCTGTACCTCACCTCTCTCATCGCGGATGACCGCGCGCCGGCCGACGCGGATCCCCGGACGCAGTGGACGACCTGGAATCTCGCGGCGCTGTACCGACAACTCAGCGAATCCAATCTCGGCAACCGGTGTCCGTTCACCCGCGACTTCCCGCTCACGCCATCGCGGGTAAACGTGCACGTATCGACGAACAGCTCGACCGAGTTCACCGTGAACTCCTCCACGGGGCGCTACCTTTCGCTCGTGACCTCCGGCGCGACGCCCGACCTGGTGGTGGAAGTCATGGACCCCGCCGGGGCGAACCTGCCCGGACGGACGCAGGCGCAGGTCACCGTCCTGAGGACGCGCTGAGCGCTCCGCCCCGGACAAACCGGTGCTTGGCGATCCGCGCACCCGACCCTAGCTTCCGCTGCCACCGAGAGTCGAACCCAACATCGTACATCGACGGGTAGGCCGATGAACGAATCCCCGATTGCCATCACGCTCCCCGACGGTTCTCCGAAGCGGCTGCCGCGCGGCTCGAGCGCCGCAGACCTCGCTGCGGCGATCGGTCCCGGACTGGCCCGGGCCGCCGTGGCCGCGCGCGTTGACGGCGTGCTCACGGATCTGTCGGCCGCCCTTCCCGACGGGGCGCAAGTCGCGATCGTGACGCGCAGCGACGAGGACCCCGACGCCCTCTACGTCCTTCGCCACTCCGCGGCGCACGCGCTCGCCACCGCCGTGCGCGAGCGATATCCGGGGGCGGGGATCGGCTTCGGCCCTCCGATCGACGACGGCTTCTACTACGACTTCGAGGTCCCGGCCCCCTTCACGCCGGAGGACCTGGAAGAGATCGAGCGCACGATGGCCGAGGTCGCGGGGGCGGACGACCCGTTCGAACGCCGCGAGGTGACGCGCGACGAAGCCCGCGCACTGTTCGCGGACGACCCGCTGAAGCTCGAGCGGCTGGACGAGATCCCCGAGGACGAGGCGATTTCCGTCTATCGGAACGGCCCGTTCCTCGACCTGTGCCGGGGACCGCACGCCCCCCGCACGGGCGAGATCCGCCATTTCCGCCTTCTCAGCGCCGCGGGGGCCTACTGGCGGGGCGACGAGCGCCGGCAGATGCTCCAGCGCATCTATGGCACGGCCTTCTACTCGCGGGAGGCGCTCGAGGCGTACATCGCGCGCGTCGAGGAGGCCCGCAAGCGCGATCACCGGAAGCTGGGCAGGGAACTCGACCTGTTCTCGATCCAGGACGAGATCGGGCCCGGGCTGGTGTGCTGGCACCCCAGGGGCGCGCGCGTGCAGCTCGAACTGAGGCGCTGGATCGAAGACCTGCAGGAGGCGCACGGCTACCAGTTCGTCTACACGCCGCATATCTCCAGCGAGGCGCTCTTCCGGCGCTCCGGGCACCTCCCGAACTACGCGGAGAACATGTACCCCCGCATGGAGGATGAGGACGGCGAAGCGTTCCGCGTGAAGCCGATGAACTGTCCCGGCCACATCACGATCTACGCGGCGAACCCCCGCAGCTACCGCGATCTGCCGGTGCGCCTGGCCGAGGTCGCGAACGTGTACCGTAACGAGCGGTCGGGGACGCTGCACGGGCTGCTGCGCGTGCGCATGCTCACCATGGACGACGGACACGTCTTCTGCACTCCGGAGCAGATCGAGGACGAGATCTTCATCTGTCTCGAACTCGTGGACACCGTGATGACGACGCTGGGCCTCGACTACCGGTTCGATCTCTCCACGCGCCCGGACGGGGACAAGCGGATCGGGGGCGACGAGGTGTGGGACGTGGCCGAGGGCGCCCTGCGCGATGCGCTGGAGCGCGGCGGGCTCGAATACAAGCTCGACGAGGGCGGCGGCGCGTTCTACGGCCCCAAGATCGACATCAAGTACAAGGACGCGATCGGGCGCGAGTGGCAGGGCGCCACGATCCAGCTCGACTTCAACCTGCCGGAGCGGTTCGAACTCGAATACATGGGGACGGACAACAAGCCGCACCGCCCCGTGATGATCCACCGCGCCATCTTCGGCACCCTCGAGCGCTTCACGGGCGTGCTCATCGAGCACTTCGCCGGGGCGTTTCCCCCGTGGCTCGCGCCCGTCCAGGTCCGCGTGCTCCCGATCACCGACGCACACGCGGCGGCCGCCGGGGACATCCGGGACCGGCTCGCCGCGGAGGGCCTGCGGGTCGAACTCGACGCCCGCTCCGACACGCTCGGCTACCGCATCCGCGACGGCGAACTGCAGAAGGTCCCCTACCTCCTCGTCGTCGGCGACCGCGAAATCGAGGCCGGCACCGTCGCCGTCCGCGCCCGCGGCGCCGACCGCAAACAGGAAGTCGTCCCCCTGGCCGACTTCGTATCGCGTATCCGTCAGCGCGTGGAGACCCGGTCGCTCAAGGCGTGACGTCTACCAGTGCTCCCGCGGGCGGTCGTTGACAGGGAGGGCGCTCGGGGGCACTTTCCGGGCGTTGAAAAACTGACAAGCGGGGCCGCGATGCCCCCACCCTATCGGCGCACGGAATCGTGCTGCTGCCGGGTCGATGGTGCACTCCTCCCGAGGGGCGTGCCTTCGTGCCCGGTCGGCCGTCGCCGAACCGGGCTTTTCTTATGAGGTGCAGTGAACGGAGATCCCAGAGTCAACGACAAGATCCGGATCAGCCCGATCCGGCTCATCGACGAAGAGGGCAATCAGCTCGGCATCGTCGCGACGGACGAAGCTCGCGCCCTCGCGGCCGAACGCGGGCTCGACCTCGTGGAGGTTGCGCCTGCCGCGCGACCGCCCGTCTGCCGGCTCATGGACTTCGGAAAGTACAAGTACGCGCAGGCGAGGAAGGCGCGGGAAGCGAAGAAGAAACAGCACATCATCCACGTCAAGGAAGTGAAGCTGCGGCCGAAGATCGAGGCGCACGACATCGACTTCAAGATGCGGCACGCGCGCAGGTTCCTCGGCGATGGCGACAAGGTGAAATTCACGCTCATGTTCCGGGGCCGCGAGGTCACGCACCCGGAACGCGGGCGGCGGATCCTCGAGATGGTGAAGGACGAGTTGGAGGACATCGCGGTGGTGGAGTCGGACATCTCCCACGAAGGTCGCACGATGACCATGCTGATGGGACCGCACCGCACGTAGCAGCCACGGGCTGCTGACACTCCAAGACGACGACTCCGTCACGGACGGCAAGAGACGGAGCTGAACCGGAGCATACGCAAGATGCCGAAAATGAAAACGAACCGGTCGGCCGCGAAGCGGTTTCGAAAGACCGGCAGCGGGAAGTTCCGGCGCCGGCGTGCCTACCACAGCCACATCCTGACGAAGAAGAGCCCCAAGCGTAAGCGTCGGCTCCGGCAGGGGACCCTTGTGGCGAAAGCGGACGAGAAGCGGGTGAAACGGCTCCTGGGAACCTGATTCGGGCGCCCGTTCGCCCATTCCCGGGACAGTACCCGACAGTCTCAGCATCAGGAATCAGGAGGTGCGGTCATGCCACGCGCGACGAGCAGCGTTGCACGCAACCGTCGAAAGAAGAAGATCCTCAAGGAAGCCCGCGGCCAGTTCGGGGCGCGGTCCAAGCTCTATCGCACGGCGAAGAACTCCGTCGAGCGCGGCTGGGCCTATGCCTACGTCGACCGGCGCAGGAAGAAGCGCGACTTTCGCCGCCTGTGGATCGCCCGCATCAACGCCGCGGCCCGGCAGAACGGTATCTCGTATTCCCGGTTCGTCAGCGGGCTGAAGAGCGCCGGCGTCGACCTCAACCGCAAGGTGCTCGCGGACCTCGCCATCCGGGATCCGGCCGCCTTTACAAAGCTCGTCGAGGTGGCCAAAGCGCACGGCCCATGACCGCGGGCGGAGCGTCTCTCCTCGATCGGCTCGCGGCTATCGAGGGGAAGGGGCTCACCGCGATCGGGGAGGCCGCGGACTCCGCCGCGCTCGAGTCCGCCCGCGTCGAATACCTGGGCCGTAACGGTCAGCTGGCTGACGTCATGTCCCTCATCGGCACCGTCGAACCCCCGGCCCGCCGTGACGTCGGTCAGCGCGCGAACGCCGTGAAGACGGTGCTGCGCGGCGCCCTCGAGGAGCGGGCGAAGGCGCTGGAGAGCGCCACCGCCGGGCCGAGCGCCCGCATCGACCTGACCCTTCCCGCCCGCGGGCGCTGGGTTGGCGGCCTGCACCCGGTGACCCGGGTCATCGACGAGATCTGCGAGATCTTCGCCGAACTCGGCTTCACGAGCGTGCTCGGCCCCGAGATCGAGTCCACGTGGTACAACTTCACCGCGCTCAACATCCCGCTCGATCACCCTGCCGCGGACATGATGGACACCTTCTACCTGGACAGGGATGTCGTGCTGCGGACGCACACTTCGCCCGTCCAGGCGCGCGTGATGGAGGCCTTCCGGCCGCCCGTCCGCGTCGTCGTGCCGGGGCTCGCGTACCGGCGCGACTCCTTCGACCCCTCGCACGCTCCCGCCTTCGAGCAGATCGAGGGACTCGCGGTCGACGAAGGCGTGGATTTCGTGGAGTTCCGCGCCGCGATCGAGCACTTCGTGCACCACTTCTTCGGCCCGGGAACGAAGAGCCGGTTTCGGCCGTCCTTCTATCCCTTCACCGAGCCTTCGGCGGAGGTGGACGTGTCGTGCACGGTGTGCGCCGGCAGCAGCTGCTCGACCTGCAAGCGCACGGGCTGGATCACGATCATGGGAAGTGGGATGGTGGATCCCTCGGTGTTCGAGGCCGTGGGCTACGACCCGGAGCGCTACACGGGCTATGCATTCGGGATGGGACCGGCCCGCATCGCGATGGTGCGGCACGGGATCCCCGACATGCGGCTCCTCTATGAGGGGGAGATGAGCTTCTTACAGCAGTTCGCATGAACATCTCGTTCAACTGGATCGACGAACTGGCCGGACTGCGCGGGGAGTTGCGCGACCCGCGGGTCCTGGCCGAGCGCCTGACGATGACCGCCGCCGCGGTGGAGAAGATCGAAACCGTGGGCGGGGGGTTGGACGGGATCGTCGTGTCCCGCGTCCTCGAGACCCGTCCGCACCCGAACGCGGACCGCCTCACGCTGTGCAGGGTGGACCGGGGCGCCGGCGAGGTGCTCGACGTGGTGTGCGGGGCACCCGTCATCGCCACCGGAGGCTTCTATCCGCATGTGGCGCCCGGCGGCGAACTCCCCGCCGGCTTCCGCATCGAGAGCCGGACGATTCGCGGCGAGTTGAGTCACGGCATGCTGTGCTCGGAGGCCGAACTCGAGCTGGGCCGCGACAAGGGGGGCATCATGCGTCTCGCGGACGGGCTCGAGCCGGGAACGCCGCTCGCGGCGGCGCTGGGCCTGCCCGACACGCGTCTCACGCTGGACCTCAATCCGAACCGGGTCGACCTCGCTTGCCACATGGGTGTCGCGCGGGAGGTGGGAGGGCCTCCGGCGCCGCGCGACTTCGGGGGACCGGTGTGGTCGCCCGAGTGGCGGGACGGCGAGTCCGAGGCGAGCGGCGCCGGCGTCACGGTCCGCATCGAGGATCTCGACCGGTGTCCCCGCTACATGGCCGCCGTTATCCGGGGGGTCCGGGTCGGGCCGTCGCCGCCGTGGCTAGCGGGCCGGCTCCTCGCGGTGGGAGCGCGTCCGATCAGCAACGTGGTCGACGCGACGAACTACGTCCTCCACGAACTGAACCAGCCTCTGCACGCCTTCGATCTCGCGCGGCTGGGCGGATCGGAGATCCGCGTGCGTGCGGCCGTGGCGGGAGAGCCGCTGACGACGCTCGATGGCCAGGAGCACAAGCTGACGCCCGGCCAGACCGTGATCGCGGATCGCGATCGCGCCATCGCCTTCGCGGGTGTGATGGGCGGACTCGACACGGAGGTGACGGGGGACACGGTCGACTTGCTCATCGAGTGCGCGTCATTCGATCCGGCCGGCGTGCGGCGGACCCGCACCGGTGCCGGGCTCTCCACCGACGCGTCCTACCGCTTCGAGCGGGGGATCGATGTCCACGCCCAGGAGCGGGCGCTCGCGCGCTGCGTGGAACTCATTCTCGCGACGGCTGGCGGCGAGGCGGACGTCATCGGCATCCGTGCGGGCCCGGCCCCGGCGCCGGCCCCGCCGATCGACGTTCGCGTGAGCCGCGTGAACCAGGTCCTCGGCTTCGGCCTCGACGGGGCGGCGGTCCGCGCGGCGCTCGCGCCGATCGGCTTCGAGGCCCTCCCCGGCGCGGACGGCGGCGATGGCGCGAACGGCCCCGCCGACCTGCTGCGCGTCGCCGTGCCCGGGTGGCGCACCGACGTCGCCCGGGAGATCGATCTCGTGGAGGAAGTCGCCCGCCGCGTCGGCTATGACGCCGCGCCGGGCCAGGACCGCAGGTTCCGGCCCAGCGCGGTACCGGCGGATCCACGGGTCGAAAAAGCGGCCCGAGTGCGGGAGTCACTCACCGGACGCGGACTCCTCGAAGCGCGCAGCCTGAGCTTCATGCCGGAGGATTTCCGGGGGAATCGCGCCGTCGTCTCGGTGCCGAACCCGCTCTCGGCCGAGGAGAGTTGCCTTCGCTCGGCCATGGTCCCCGTGCTGCTGCGGCGGCTGGAACACAACTATGCGCGCGGCAACCGCAACGTGCGCCTGTTCGAACTCGGCACCGTTTTCGGATACGGGGCCGGACCGGAAGAGGAGGAGGCCGGGACCGGCCGTTTCGAGGAGTCCGGCCGAGTGGGGGCCGTCGTCGCCGGAGCCCGGCGTCCCGATCACTGGTCGGGGCCGGGGCTCGACTTCGACCTGTGGGATCTCAAGGAGATCGCCGGGTCGTTCGCGGATCGTCTGTGCGGGGCGACGCTGGAGCCGCTCGAGGGTGTCGCGGACGCGCCGGAAGACGGGACGTCTCTCATGGGGCCGTGGCTTTCCCCCGGAGGGTTCCGCGCAGTGAAGGACGGCCGCGTGATCGGCGTCGCGGGGGCCGTGGAAGGCGCGTCCCTCGACGCGCCTCCGTGGGCCGCACCCGCCTTCGCCCTCGAGTTCGATCTCGCCGCCGTCGAGGGTCGGACGGTGCCCGCCTATCGGAAAACGTCGCCGTTTCCGGCCGTGCGCCGGGACCTCTCGATGACGGTGCCGCGCGGCGTGCCCGCCGCGGACATCGAGCGCGCGGCGAGAGAAGCGACGTCCCATCTCCTGCGTGACGTCCGCCTCTTCGACGTCTACTCGGGCGAAGAGATCGAGGGTGGCCGCCTCGGTCTGGCATGGACGTTTCGCTTCCGGGCTCCCGACCGTACGCTCACGGATCGGGACGTCGAATCGGAGATGTCCGCCCTTTCCAAAGCCCTGGAGAAACGGTTCGGTGCCAGAATCCGGAGGTCCTGACCGGCAACGGGAAGTCGAACGTCTGCTCGACCGCCTCTCTCGGGCGGCGGGCAGGGTCGAGACCCATTGGGAGGAAGCCCGGGTCGTCCGCACGAGTGGACCGGCGACCCCCGACATCGAAGAGCGATTCAAGGCGGTGACGGCGGAGAACCGCCGCCTGCGCGAGTTGCTGGCCAAGGCCAGGGAAAAGGCCGTGCGACTGCGCAATCGCCTCGCTCATGTGGAGGATGAAGTATGACTTCAGCGGATGATTCACCCCCGATCGGCGTGACGATCTTCGGCGGTCGATACCGGATTCGGACGGACCGGGGCGAGGCGCACACACGGGCGTGCGCGAAGTACGTGGATGACGCGATTCAACGCGCGCACATGACGGGTGTGGCCGAACCCCACCGCGCCGCGATCCTTGCCGCCCTCGAGATTACCGATGAACTCCTCCAGGCCCGCAGCGAGGTCGAGCAGCTCACGGCCGCCGTCGCGGCGCGAGTCACGGAGGTGACCGACCGGCTTGAATCCATCGCAGGCAATACCGCGCCGTAGGTCCTTCGTCGCTTCGGCCGAACCGGAGTCCGGCCGTTCGATGGGTGACGACCCTCCGCTTGCGGCGTGCAGATTCCGGAGCAACGTTTCCTGACCTGAGTTAGCGGGAATCGGTGTTGTGCTGTCCGTAAGGCGGCTTCGCAAGAGCGTGGCCCCAGCTTCAGATAGATGATCGGCCGGAGCGCATCGTTCCGTCCGATCTGAGCGGCATGCACCGGTGGATGAGTCCGCCGGTTTTTTTGTTCATAGATGGTTCGAGGAGTGGAGTCTGGCGATGCTGGAATCCATCACCGTGCCGATGATGCTGCTGGCCATCGCGGGTCTCGTGGCGGGGGGCGTCGCGGGGATCCTGATCGAGCGGCGGGGACTGCGCCGGGCGCGCGGCCGCCTCGAGAGCGACGGCCGGAACATCATCGAGTCCGCGAAGCTGGAGGCGGGCAGTCTCCGCAAGGCGGCGGAACTGGCGGGGCGCGAGGAGGCGCAGCGGCTCCGGGAGGAATCGGCCCGGGAAGCGGAGCGCCGGCGCGCCGAGTTGGAGCGGCTGGAGCAGCGGACGCTGGAGCGGAGCGAGACGCTCGAGCGGAAGCTCGAGAAGATCGACCAGCGGCAGGAGCGGGTGGATCGCCGCCGCGAGCAGATCGAGGCGGAGCGCGGCGAGCTCGACACGCGGGCGAAGGAACTCGTCGACCGCGAACGGGAACTCGGAAGGCGCATCGAGGAGATCGCGGGCATCAGCCGGGAAGCCGCGCGCCGCGAGCTGGTGGGCCAGATTCGCGACCAGGCGCGCGCGGACGCCGCGCAACACGTGCGGGAGGTCACCGAGCGGGCCCGGACCGAGGCCGAACGGGAAGCCCGCAAGATCATCTCCCAGGCGATCGAAAAGCTCTCCGTCGATCACTCCTCCGAAGCGGCCGTCTCGGTCGTTACGCTCCCCAGCGACGACATGAAGGGCCGGATCATCGGGCGCGAGGGCCGGAACATCCGCTCCTTCGAGGCGGCCACCGGCGTCGACGTCGTGGTGGACGATACGCCCGAGGCCGTCATCCTCTCCTGCTTCGATCCCGTCCGCCGCGAGGTCGCGCGGCTGGCGATGGACCGCCTCGTCGGCGACGGCCGGATCCACCCCGGCCGCATCGAGGAGGTCGTGGAGAAGGCGCGGGAAGATGTCCAGACGACGATGCGGCAGGCGGCCGACGAGGTCCTGTACGAACTCGGCATCCACGACCTGCATCCGAAGCTCCGCGAAGTCCTCGGCGTCCTCCGCTTCCGGACCAGCTACGGCCAGAACCAGTTGCAGCACGCGCACGAGGTCGCGCTCATCGGCGCGACGATGGCGGCGGAGCTGTCGCTCGATGCGCAACTGGTGAAGCGAATGGGCCTGCTGCACGACATCGGCAAGGGGCTCACGCACGAGAAGGAGGGGAGCCACGTCGAGATCGGCTACGATCTGTGCAAGCAGTGCGGCGAGAAGGACGGGGTGCTGAACGCGATCCGCGCGCACCACGGCGAGGAGCCCGCCCGCTATCCGGAGACCTTCCTCGTCACGGCGGCGGACGCGATCTCGGGCGCCCGCCCCGGCGCCCGGCGGGAGTCGTTTGAGCACTACGTGAAGCGATTGGAGAAATTGGAGGAGATCGCGAGTTCCTGGGACGGGGTCGAGAAGGTCTACGCGATCCAGGCGGGGCGGGAGATCCGGATCATGGTGACTCCGGACAGGGTCTCCGACGAGGAGATGGCGAGGCTGTCGGAGCGGACGGCCCGCCGCATCGAGAACGAGTTGCAATATCCGGGGCAGATCAAGGTCGTCGTCGTGCGAGAGTCGCGAACCGTGGACTTCGCACGCTAACAACCACGCGAACAGCGGAGAGAATGGATGACGGCGCAGCTCATCGACGGGAAGCGGATCGCGGCCGAGATCCGGGCGGAAGTGGCGGAACGCACGCGGGCCCTTGCGGAGCGGGGGATCCGGCCCGGCCTCGGTGTCGTCCTCGTCGGCGAGGATCCCGCCTCGCAGGTCTACGTGCGGATGAAGACGCGGGCCTGCGAAGAGGCCGGAATCCACGCCCGCGACATCAAGCCGCCCGCCGACATCGGCCGCTCGGAACTCCTCGGCATCGTAGACGACCTGAACGCCGATCCGGCGATCCACGGGATTCTCGTGCAGCTCCCCCTGCCTCGACACCTCGATGAACGCGAGGTGACGGAGAGGATCGACCCCGGCAAGGATGTCGACGGGTTCCATCCCGTGAACCAGGGGCGAATGTCCCAGGGGGACGCGAGCGCCTTCCGACCCGCCACCCCCGCCGGCGTGCAGGAACTCATCCGGAGAACGGGCGTGGAGACGTCCGGCGCCCACGTCGTCATCGTCGGTCGCTCGAACATCGTCGGCATGCCGATGTCCCAGATCATGCTGCAGAAGGAACCCGGGGCGAACGCCACGGTGACCGTGGCCCACAGCCGGACCGCCGACCTCGGCGCCGTGACGCGTCAGGGGGAGATCCTCATCGTCGCCGTCGGCGTCCCCGGCATCGTCCGCGGCGACATGGTGCGGGAGGGCGCCGTCGTGATCGATGTGGGCGTGAACCGGGTGGAGGATCCGACGACGGAACGAGGCTATCGGCTCGTCGGCGACGTGGCGTTCGACGAGGCGGCGGAGCGCGCGAGCTGGATCACTCCGGTCCCCGGCGGTGTGGGGCCGATGACGATCGCCATGCTCCTCCGGAACACCGTGAGGTCGGCGGAGCGGACGGCGAGCCTCGCCGCGGCGGGCACGGTGGCCGCGTCAGGTTGAACGTGACGCGTCAGGCCTCGCTGTTCGGCGCGGCGGAAGTCCGCGACGGCCGCTCGCCGGAGGGCGCGATCACCGTGTCCGACCTGAACGAGGCGGCGCGCGGCGCGCTGGAGAAGCGGTTCGGCGACCTCTGGGTGCGCGGCGAAGTGACGAACTGGAACCGCTCCCCCGCCGGGCACCGCTACTTCTCCCTCCGGGACCAGGAGCGGGACGCCAGCGTCGCCTGCGTCTTCTTCCGGGGGGATGCCTGGCGCCTGCCGGCGGACCCGGAGGACGGCATGGAGGTGTTCGTCCACGGCCGTCCGACCCTCTACGCTCGGCAGGGCCGGTTCCAGTTGCGCGTGCGCGCCCTCGAGGCGGCGGGCGAGGGGTTGTGGCGGATCGCCTTCGAGCGGCTCCGCCGGCAGCTGGCGGCGGAGGGCCTGCTCGATCCGGAGCGGAAGCGTGCATTGCCCGCATTCCCTCGCCGCGTGGGCGTCGTCACGTCGCGCGGGGGCGCGGCGCTTCACGACATCATCACGGTGCTTCGACGGCGGGCCCCCTGGGTCGACATCGTCGTGCGCCACTGCCGCGTGCAGGGCGAGGGCGCCGCCGCCGAGGTGCGGGCCGCCCTTGGGCGTCTCGCGGACTGGGATGCGAGCGATCCGGACCGGACGCTCGACGCGATCATCCTGAGCCGGGGCGGCGGGTCTGTGGAGGATCTGTGGTGCTTCAACGAGGAGGCGGCGGTTCGAGCCGTCGCGGCGAGTCCGGTGCCGGTGATCTGCGCGATCGGGCACGAGGTCGACGTGACTCTGTGCGAGTTGGTGGCGGACCTCAGGGCGCCGACGCCGTCCGCGGCCGCGGAACTCACGGCGCCCGACATCGGGAGCGTCCGCGCCACGCTCGATGTGGCGGGAAGAGGTCTGGCCCGCGGGCTGCGCCGGCTCATCGTGCGCGGGAGCGACCGCGTGGAGGCGCTCGCGCAGCGCCTGCCGGCCTCCGCGGGACACGCGCGCGACGTTGCGAAGCTGCGCCTGGACACGATGGCGGCCCGTCTCCCGGCAGGGATGGAGCGCGTGCTCGCCCGCTCGCGTACACGGCTCGCCGGACTGGCCGCATCGATCGACGCGCGGAGCCCGCTCAAGACCGTGGCCCGCGGCTACGCCGTCGCCACGGACCTCGATGGACGCCGCCTCACGCGGATCGACGACTTCACGCCGAGCCAGCGCTTCCGCCTGCGGGTCGCCGGGGGACAGGTCGCGGCGACGACGGATGCCGTGGAACGCGACGCGGCGGACCCGGCCGCCGGGGAGCCTGACGCATGAGCGAGCCGTTGAAGGAGTTCGAATTCGAGACGGCGATCCGGGAACTGGAAGGGATCGTCGCCCGCCTCGACCGCGAGGGCATCGGCCTGGACGAGGCGATCGCCCTCTTCGAGCAGGGGATCGAGCGTCTCGGCGAAGCGCGGCGCTGGCTTGAGACGGCGAGCGGCCGGGTCGAGGAACTCATCGCTTCGTCTACGGGGAGACTGGAGGCGAAGCCGCTGGAAGGCGCGGAAGCGCCGGACGGGACGCCGGACGACCGGCCGGACGGCGAACCGTGATCCTCGCGCTCCACGAACTGCGTGCCGCCATCGATGACGAACTTGAGGGCTGGCTGTCCGAGACGCTGCGGGGAACGGGCCCGATCGCGGACCCCATCCGGTACGCCGTGCTCGCGAAGGGGAAGAGGATCCGGCCTCTTCTCTTCGTGGGGGCCTGGGAAGCCGCGGGCGGCGCCACCGGGCCGGGCGCCGGAAACGGCGCGCGCGCGCTCCATCGCGTGGCGCTGGGGCCCGAACTCGTCCACACGTACTCCCTGATCCACGATGATCTCCCGTGCATGGACGACGATGACCTTCGCCGAGGGCGGCCGACGGTGCATGTCAGGTACGGGGAGCGCGCCGCGGTCATGACGGGCGCGGCGCTGCTTCCGCTCGCGATGCGCGCCGTGGCCGAGGGAGCGGCGGGCCTGAAGCTGCCGGATCCCGTCGCGGGCCGCCTCATCGGAGTCCTCACCGCGGCGGCCGGCAGCGATGGCATGGTCGGAGGACAGCTCCTCGACCTCCTCGCCGAGAAGAGGCGCGTCAGCTTCGAGACGCTCGAGCGCATCCACCTCGGCAAGACCGCGCGCCTCATCGCGGCCTGCTGCACCATGGGCGGCGTCGCGGCGCGCGCGTCCGAGGAGACGGTCAATCGCTTGACCCGCTTCGGGACCGCGATCGGACTCGCATTCCAGACGGTCGACGATATCCTCGACGTGACAGGATCCTCGGCCCGCATGGGGAAGGTCGGCGGACGGGACGAAGCTCTGGGAAAGGCGACGACACCATCGGTCCTCGGTCTGGAGGGAGCGAGAGCGCGCGCGGAAGAGTTCGGCCGCGAGGCGCTGGGCGAGATTTCGCCGCTCGCGGCCGCGAACCGGCTGCGCGAAATCGGACGCCTCGTCCTCGACCGCGACCGTTGAGCCGCCCGTGAAGTTCTTCATCATCGGCATCGCCGATCACCCGGAACTCGAGCCGCTCCTTCAGCGCGTCGAGCGGAAGGCGGGCGAACTCGGGGTCTCGCTCATCTTCGAACCGTCGCTCGCGCGGACGGCGAGCCGCGACTCCGCCGCACCGGAGGAGATCGAGGGGGATGTCGCCCTCGTCCTGGCACTCGGAGGGGATGGAACGCTGCTGCGGGCGGCTCGTCTGGCGGCGCCCCGCGGGATCCCCGTGCTGGGCTGCAACCTGGGGCGGCTCGGGTTTCTCACGATGGTGTCGGAGGCTGAACTCGAGGCGGCGATGTCGATGGTGGCGGGCGGGGAGTACGCGCTCGAGAAGCGGCTCGCCCTCCGCGTCCGCGTGGTGCCGAACGGGTCCAGCGGGCCCGACGGACAGAGCTTCTACGCGATCAACGACGCCGTCATTCACAAGAGCGGCTTCGCCCGCCTGATCGGGCTGCGCGTGCGGGCCGACGACGACGAAGTGGGACACTACAGCGCCGACGGCATCATCCTCGCCACGGCCACGGGCTCGACGGCCTACAGCCTCTCCGCGGGCGGCCCCATCGTTTCGCCGACGATGGAGGGCATCGTCGCGACGCCCATTTCGCCGCACACCCTTGCCGTGCGCCCGGTCGTGTTTTCGGGGGACACGCGGATCTCCGTCGAACTCCTCTCGGGGGACCACGACCTGCAACTGACCGTCGACGGACAGCCGGGCTGTCGCCTGTCGGTGGGGGATCGCGTGGAGGTCGCCCGCTCGAGACACGCCGTGGGGCTGGTCCGGCTGCCCCGCCACTCGTTCTTCAGCGTCCTGAGGCGGAAGCTGCGGTGGGGCGACGTCCGCGAGCACCCCGCGCCCCTGTCCGGGGGGGACGGAGAAGAACCAGAGTGCTGAGGGAGCTTCGCGTCCGGAACTTCGCCGTGGTCGAGGAAGCCACCCTTGAATTCGGACCGGGCCTCAGCGTGCTCAGCGGCGAGACGGGAGCGGGGAAGTCGCTCCTCGTCGAAGCGCTCGCGCTCCTCGTCGGAGGGCGGCCGTCGCAGGACATGATCCGGGCGGGCGCCGGGTCCGCCCGCATCGAGGGCCGGTTCGAGATCGAGGACATCGAGGGACTGCGGACGCTGTGCGAGGACGCGGGCGTCGATCACGAGGACGGCTGGCTCATCCTGTGCCGCGAGTTGCGCCGCGAGGGCCGGCACCGGTCATGGGTCAACGGCTCACCGTCCACGGCCGGGAGGCTGCGCGAGTTCGGTGGCCGGCTCCTCGACCTCCACGGTCAGCACGATCACCAGCGGCTCCTGGATCGCGCGTGGCAGCGGCGGATCCTGGACGCCCACGGCCGGCACGAGACGCTGGCGGCCCGGACGGCGGCCGCTTACGGACGGGTGCACGGCATCGAGGGGCGCCTGGAGGACACGCGGCGCGCGGCGCGCGAGGGGCGTGAACGGGCGGACTACCTGCGCTTCAAGCGGGACGAGATCGCCGCAGCCGGGCTCGAACCGGACGAAGATGAGGCGCTCGAGTCGGAGGCCCGCCGCCTCTCGCACTCCGAAGAGCTGATCGAACTCTCGGGCTCGCTGCACCACGGGCTATACGAGGCCGAGGGGTCGATCGTCGACCGGTTGGGCGAGTTCGCGGCGCGCCTCGAGGCCCTCGTCGCGATCGACCGCGAGGCCGGCCCCTTCCGCGACCTGCTCGAGGCGGCGCTCCGCAACGTGGAGGAGCTTGGCCGGAGCCTGGCTCCCTACCGCGACGCGATCGAGCACGACCCTCGACGGCTCGACGAAATCCGCGTCCGGCAGGACCTCCTCTACCGGCTCAAGCGCAAGTACGGCGGCACGCTGGAGGATGTGATCCGCGCGGGCGTGGAGGCGCGGCGCGAGTTGGAAACCGTGCGAGGGGCCGATGAAGAGATCGAGCGCCTCGAAGCGGCGCGGGAGGCGGCGTCCGCCGAACTGGCCGCGCTGGCGTCCGAACTCTCCGACCGGCGCCGACTGGCGGCCCGCGCGCTCGCCGAAGCGGTGACGGCCGCGCTCCCCGAACTCGGTCTCCGGGGAGGCCGTCTCGAGATCGCGCTCGACGCATACGGCGACATCCGGGCGACCGGCGCCGAACGGGTGGAGTTTCTCGTCTCCCTGAATCCGGGTTTCCCTCCGGCGCCGCTGCGGCGCGTGGCCTCGGGAGGAGAGATGAGCCGCCTCATGCTCGCGCTCGAGACCGCCCTCATCGAGGTGGACGACCTGCCGGTGCTCGTGTTCGACGAGATCGATGCGGGGATCGGGGGAGAGGTGGCGCACCGCGTGGCGGCCCGGCTCGTGCGGCTCTCGGCCGCGCACCAGGTGCTCGTCGTCACGCATCTCGCGCAGATCGCGGCGCGCGCCGACGCCCACTACTCCGTCGGTAAGGTCACGGAAGCCGAAGGCGCGCGGACATCGGTCCGCGTGCTCACCGGCGGAGAACGCGTCCACGAAGTCGCTCGCATGCTCGGCGGCGACCCCGCCAGCCACGCCTCGCGCGCCCACGCCGAGGAGCTGCTCGCCGGCCGGCTGTAACGCTAGAAGATCGTGATCGGGAAGCGGAGTTCGGCCGCGTAGCGGAAGGAGGCCGGCGTTCGTCCCCCCGAGCCGGAGATGGCCCGCCGCAGCGAGATGCCAAATTGGTAGGCGCCACGCACCGGCCTGGCCCCCTCATGCAGTTCCTCGACGCCCCCGGCCTCGGAGATATCGATGAGGAATCCGACGCCCAGCCGGTGGCGGGTCTGCGCTCCCTCGGCCGCCACCGTGTTCGGGTCCAGCCCCTCGATCATCCCCACGAACTGGTAGGTGGGGGCAGGCAGCCGGAAGTAGTCGTACTCGAGCCCTACGCTGAGGGCGGCGTTGAAGCGCAGGGAAGGGCGGACCAGCACCGCGAGGTAGTCCCCCAGATCCCGTCTCATCAGCGCGACCAGGTCCGCCTGGTTGTAGGGGCGATCCGGAGGGGTGAAGCGGATCACCGCTTCGTCGGGGCGCTGCATCCCGTAGCGGGCGGACGCGCGGATCATGAAGAGGCTCCCGAAGGCGATGTCCTGGTACAACGCCAGTTCGATGTCGGTCTGGCCGTCCCCGATCGGTATGTCCGCCGAATTCGACGGGTCTCCGAAGATCGTGAGGTTGCGGTTTCGGATCGGGAGGCGGGCGAGCGCGCCCACGCTCGTACGCAGCCGAATGCCGCGTTCCGGGTCCGTTCCGGGATCGGACCCCGCCGCCGCATCCGCGGCCGGCCCCGGGATCGGCCTTCGGCGGGTGATGCCGTCGATGAGGTTCACGCGCAGGAAGACCTCGACCTCTCCCAGATCGAGCTCGTTCCTGGTGTCCCGCGGCAGCCGGTCGGCGAAGCCCTGACTCAGGAACAGTGTGTCGTAGTCTTCCTCCGTCGCGAACTCGGGCAGGGAGAGCTCGGGCAGCGTCAGGCCGAGCGCGTCGAACGCCGCCGCGAAATCCGCGAAACGCTGCGCCATCTGGGTCCCCGCCACGCTAGAGGCGGTGGGAATCAGGGCTCCGGCGGAGGCTCGCCGCCGGAGTGCGTTGACGAAGTCGAGCGTCGCGCTCCGGAGCGCGACCGCTTCATCGAGCGCCGTTCCGGTCAGGGAGCCGCCATCGATCAGCTCGCCGAGATCGTCGAGCGCCGACCGCGCATCCAGGACAAAGGGCGCTCCCGACTCGAAGGCCGCAACGTTTCCGGTCACGGTAGCGGTGGAATCGAAGGCGAAGCCGACCGTCATGTCCGTGAGCGTGAACGGGGCCCGGGCTCCCACGCTGACCCAGTCGAGGACCCCCACCTCGACACCGAGCGCGAGCCGGCGTACCTGAGCCCGCATCGCCGAGAAGTCGAGGCCGCCGAACGAGAAGTCGTCCTCCGTCACGGGTTCGAAGCCGAGCGCCTCGGCATCGTCGTTGAGTTCCTGGATGAGCGCGAAGGGGGGAGGGAACATGCGGCGGGCGAGCGGACCGTCGAAGTGGGCGGCGAGCGGCTCGCGCTCCCCGTCGACGATCGCCGCGCTCGAGTCGAAGGCGAACTGTTCGGACCAGTTCAGCAGCGTCGGGGCGATCGTGAGCCACAGCTTCCCCTGCCTCGGCAGTCGCGCGTCGCTGAACTGCCCGGCCAGCTGGCTGGGAGCCGTGGCCGCGGAGACGAGGGCGAGAAGGATCGGGAGGGCGCGTCGGGTCGACGGGAGCATCGCGCGAGTATAGCAGCCCGGGGCGCGATGGAGAACCTTCCGGCGGTGGCATCCGTGTGGTCGCTCCATTAGGCTGTGCGAACTCCGGCGCCGTGGCCGAGTGGTTAGGCAGGGGCCTGCAAAGCCCCCTACTCCGGTTCGAATCCGGACGGCGCCTTTTGCTTCGGATCTTCCTTCGCACTTCCCGCGAACACAGGAGGAGAACGGGTTGGCTCTCAGGCTGCAAGCGGACCAGGTTCTCCTGCTCCTTCTCGTCTTCGTTCCCATCACCCTCGTCCTCGAGTACATCGTCCACGCGTCGGCGACCACGCTCTTTCTTACCTCCGCGGTCGCGATCGTTCCCCTCGCCGGGATCATGGGGAAATCCACCGAGATGCTGGCCGAGCACGTGGGCGCCGGCCTCGGTGGGCTGCTGAACGCGACGTTCGGGAACGCTGCGGAACTCATCATCGCGATCTTCGCCCTCCGAGCGGGCCTGCACGACCTGGTCAAGGCATCGCTCACCGGCTCGATCATCGGGAACATCCTCCTCATCTTCGGACTCAGCGCGCTGCTCGGGGGCCTGAAGTTCCGGACGCAGACCTTCAACCGCACCGCCGCCAAGCTGGGCTCCACGCTCCTCCTCCTGAGTGCGGTCGGGCTCGTCATCCCGTCGCTGCTGTACTATCTCCGGGACGGGGCGGAGACCGGGACGGCCGCGGCGACGGGGGCGGCTGCGGCGGCGGGGTCCGGGTCCGGGTGGTTGAGTCTCGAGATCTCCGTCGTCCTCATTGTCTGCTACGTCCTCTCGCTCGTGTTCGCGCTGCGGACGCACCCGGAGCTCTACCAGGGGACGGGGCACGCAGGCGCCGAGGCGCACGCGGCGCCCGCGTGGTCGAAGGGCAAGTCGTTCGCCGTCCTCGTCGGGGCGGCCGCGCTCGTGGGCTGGATGAGCGAGATCCTCGTCGGCGGGGCGGAGGAGGCGGCGCACGCCCTGGGGATGACCGAGGTCTTCGTGGGGGTGATCGTCGTCGCCCTCGTCGGCAACGCGGCCGAACACTCGACCGCCGTGCTCGTCGCCCTGCGGAACAAGATGGACCTGTCGGTTCAGATCGCGGTGGGATCGTCCCTGCAGATCGCACTCTTCATCGCTCCGCTCCTCGTCTTCCTCTCCTACGCGATCGGGCCGCAGCCGATCGACCTCGTCTTCACGCCGCTCGAAGTCGTGGCGGTCGCGGTCTCCGTCCTCGTCGTGGGACAGATCGCAGATGACGGCAAGACGCACTGGATGGAGGGCGTCCTCCTCCTCGCCGTGTACGTCCTCCTCGCCCTCGCCTTCTTCAACCTGCCGGGGTAGGGGCCCCGCACGGCGTCCCGGCCCGGCTGAAGCGGCTCATCGCGCGCCGGGCTCTCGTACGCCGGGCCGGGGGCGAAGCAACGCTTCCCGGGCTCGGTGCGTCTCAGTGTCCCGGACGCGCGGAACCTTTGCTTGCTCCGCGGGGTCGGGTCTTACGGGAGAACTGAAGCCGGGGCGGCGGATCACCCTCCTGTGGCAGGGACGACGTTGGGATGAAGTCGGATGTACCGAAGTGGTCGCGCCCGCCCCGGCCTCACCTATCGCCCATCGTCGCTGTACAACTCCTCGCGGCTGCATCGGAATCCCTCCGGCCAGGGCCCAAAGTCGTGCGGCGTGAAGATGTCGTCGACGGTGAACCGTCGGCTGGGTTCCGCGTCCGTCTCCATATCGATCCCGTCGCCGTCTTCCGGCTCCTCCCGAGGAAGGGGTTTCTCGGTCTCGCGCATTTCCGTGTCATCGCTCCTGGTCCGATCGTTCGGTCACTCAATCTAGTGGCTTGTCGGGCAGAGCGTTTCTCGGCAGTCTGAGTTCGTAGAGCAGCCCGGCCCGAACCAGGGTCGGCCCGTCTCAGTTCACAGGAGTTGCGTGTGTCCGCACAGCAGGAAGCAGAGATCGGCGAAGGGGGGATGGAGATGTCACACGGAGGAATCCGTCGGCGCGGGTTTCTGAAGGCGGCCGCCGCCGCAACGGCGGCGGGGGCGCTGGATCCGCGCTCGCTCGTGGCCGTTCCGGAGGCGACTCCTCTCGCTCCCGGCGCTCCGGACTTCGACGGGCTGCGTGAAGCCGCGCAGGAGGAGGTCATCCCGCTCGGGAACGGGGAGCCGCCGGCCCTGCAGTTCCAGGCGTATCCGGGCGGGACGGGGGCGCTCCTGGAGAAGTACTGGCGCGCGGGGATGAACCCGTTCGAGAAGACCCCGATCGACGTCGAACCCTGGGAGGGGCCCGTGCCGTCCAGCGAGGAGGAGATCGCGTTCCTCCCCGTGCACCGGCTGTCGGCCCTCGTGAGGGAGCGCCACGTCTCGCCGACGGAACTGTTCGACATCTACATGGAGCGCATGAAGCGGTACGACCCCGTGCTGCTGTGCGCGGTGACGATCCTCGAGGACCGGGGCAGGGAGGAGGCGGAGCAGGCGGAAGCCGAGATCCGCGCGGGCGAGTGGCGGGGCCCGCTGCACGGGATCCCCTACGGCCTGAAGGACCTCTTTTCGACCGTCGGGGCGCGGACGACCTGGGGCTCGGCGGCCTTCCAGACCCAGATGATCGAGGAGGACGCGGAGGTCGTGCGCCGGCTGAACGCGGCGGGCGCCGTGCTCATCGCGAAGCTCGCGACGGGAGAGTTCGCGCGCGGCGACCGCTGGTACCGCGGCCGGACGCTGAACCCGTGGAACCTGGCCTGGGGATCGAGCGGGTCTTCCGCCGGGCCGGGGTCGGCGACGGCGGCGGGCTGCGTCGCGTTCTCGATCGGGACCGAGACGCGCGGGTCGATCGTCTCTCCGAGCCGCCGCAACGGGCTGAGCGCCCTCCGGCCCACCTTCGGCCGCGTGAGCCGCTACGGGGGCATGGTGCTCTCGTGGAGCATGGACAAGACGGGTCCCATGTGCCGCACGATCGAGGACTGCGCGCTCGTGTTCAACGAGATCCACGGCGCGGACGAGAAGGACCCCGCCTCCGTGACGACCCCGTTCCGTTTCGAGCGGAATCCGGACCTGGGCGCGCTCTCGATCGGATACACGGAGGACGCACCGCACTCCTTCGTCGAGAAGCTGGAGGAACTGGGTGCGCGGCCGCGGCTCATGCGCGAGCTGCCCGCCCAGTCGGCGAGTTCGCTGGGCGCCGAGTCGTCGTCGGCCTTCGATTTCCACGTGGCCCCGGGCGGGGAACTGCCACCGGTGCCGGAGGGGCTCAGCGAGGTGCAGGAGCGCGACTTCACGCGGTTCCGCCGCGGGCGCGAGGGCTTGGCGATGGACTACGTGCACGCGCAGCGGCGGCGCCTCATCGTGATGAAGCGCATGGCCGAGGCGATGGAGGGCTTCGACATGTTCGCCACCGGCTCGGGAGAGGTAGGGCTCACGAACGAGACGGGGCACCCCGCGGCCGTCGTCCAGTACGGCTTCGGCCCGCTCGGGCCGGAGGGCGAGGAGGCGGAGCAGCCTCTGACGACGACGCTTATCGGCGACCTGTTCGCGGACGACAAGATTCTCAGTGTGGCGCACGCCTTCCAGGCGGCGACGGACTGGCATACGCGGCATCCCGCGCTCGACTGAGCGGGACCGCGACAGGCGGAAGACGGAGGACGAAGGATGAACAGAATGCCCAGACGCCTCCTGTGGGGCGTGCTCCCGTTGCTCGTGGTCGGTGCGGCGCTCGCTGTGTCAGGCGTCCCGGGGTCGACGGCGGCCGAGTCGGACGCGGGTCGCCTCGAGCGGCTCAGCGGCGCGCTGGAGTCCTACGTGGAGGAGGGGGGGCTGGCGGGCGCCGTCGCCCTCGTCGCGCGCGGGGGCGAGGTCTCCTACCTCGAGGCGGTCGGCCACCGGGACGTCGCGGCGGGCGACCCCATGGAGACGGACGACATCTTCCGCATCGCCTCGCAGACGAAGGCGATCGTGAGCGTCGGCGTGATGATCCTGCAGGAGGAGGGCGGACTCCTGATCTCCGATCCGCTGGGTCGCTATCTGCCGGAGTACATGGAGACGACGGTCGCCGTCCCCGACGGGGCGGGCGGGTACGACATCGTGCCCGCGAACCGGCCGATCACGATCCGGGATCTGCTCACGCACACGGCCGGCATCGGCTACGGGGGCGGTCCGGCGGCGGAGCTCTGGGAGGAGGCGGGCATTCAGGGCTGGTACTTCGCGCACCGCGACGAGCCGGTCCGGGAGACCGTGCGGCGCATGGCCGCCCTCCCCATGGACGCGCAGCCGGGCGAGCGCTACGTGTACGGCTACGCGACGGACATCCTCGGCGCCCTCGTCGAGGAAGTGTCGGGCGAGCCGCTCGACGCCTTCCTCCGGGCACGGATCTTCGAGCCGCTGGGCATGGTGGACACGCACTTCTACCTGCCGGAGGAGAAGCGCGACCGGCTCACCGTCGTGTACTCGGCCTCGGAGGACGGACTCGCGCCGGCGCCCGATCCGGGCGGCATGGTCGGTCAGGGCGCGTACGTCGATGGCCCGCGGGCGAGCTTCTCCGGCGGCGCGGGGCTCCTCTCCACGGCGCACGACTACGCCCGCTTCCTGCAGATGATGCTGAACGGCGGCGAACTCGACGGCGCCCGCATCCTGTCGAGCAAGAGCGTCGACCTCATGACCGTCAACCACGTGGGAGACCGGTTCAACTGGGGCGGCGGGGTCGGCTTCGGGCTCGGGTTCAGCGTGCTGGCCGATCTCGGCGCGCGCGGAACCCCCGGCTCGGTGGGCGAATACGGGTGGGGCGGCGCGTACCACTCGACGTACTGGGTGGACCCCGCCGAGGATCTCGTCGTCGTCTACTTCACGCAGCTCATCCCGACGGGCGGCGTGGACGATCACGCGAAGCTGCGCACGCTGGTCTACCAGGCGCTCGACGAGATGCAATAGCCGCGCGCGGCCCGCCGTTGTAGATCTGAGGGCCGCGCTCGCGAGCCGGAGTGGCGGAACTGGCAGACGCGCCGGACTCAAAATCCGGTGGGAGCAATCCCTTGAGGGTTCGAGTCCCTCCTCCGGCATGACCCATCGCACCCGTTTCTTCCGGCATTCCCCCGACGATCTCAGACCCGTGACCCAGCCCACGATTCGAACCGTCGCCGTCGTCGGGGCCGGCGTCATCGGCCGAAGCTGGATCCACGTGTTCGCCCGGGCCGGGTGCGAGACGCGCGTGTTCGACCCCGACCCGGAGCAACTGGCGCGCGCGCTCGAGTGGGCGCGGGCGTCCGCGGAGGAGGACGAGGCCCTCCGGTTCGTAGATGCCGTGACCGCCTTCCGAGAAGCGCAGGCGGTTCGACGCTGCGACACGCTGGAGGAGGCGCTTTCGGGCGCGGGCTGGGTGCAGGAGAGCGGGCCCGAGACGCTCGCCGTCAAGCAGCGGATCTTCGCCCAACTGGACGGCGCGGCGGATCCCGGCACGATTCTGGCCAGTTCGACGTCCGCGCACGACATGTCGCGGATCGCGGACGGTCTCGCGGGCGCCGGCCGTTGCGTCGTCGCGCACCCCGTGAATCCACCGCACGTCATCCCCATGGTGGAGGTCCTCCCCGGGGAGGGCACGCGCCCCGAAGTACTCACCGCGTCGCTCGCCTTTCTCGAGAGCGTGGGCCAATCTCCCGTGCAGATGAACCGCTACGTGTCCGGTTTCCTCCTCAACCGCCTACAGGCCGCTCTGATCCGGGAGGCTGTCTTCCTGTACGAGTCCGGCGCGGCCTCCGCCGAGGCGATCGACACCGTGGTGCGAGAAGGCCTGGGGTTGCGCT
Source organism: Candidatus Palauibacter scopulicola (assembly GCF_947581915.1). Taxonomy (NCBI): domain Bacteria; kingdom Pseudomonadati; phylum Gemmatimonadota; class Gemmatimonadia; order Candidatus Palauibacterales; family Candidatus Palauibacteraceae; genus Candidatus Palauibacter; species Candidatus Palauibacter scopulicola. Next base: position 5,222 of record NZ_CANPWG010000030.1, on the reverse strand, counting down.
GGGCGCTGCTCGGGCCGTTCGGCACCGGCCACACGAACGCGGACGGCGGCGCGGGCGAGTACTTCCGGCGCTACGGCGACGCGTACCGCGAGCTGTGGCGGGAGCTGGAAGCGGACCCCGAGTTCTCGGGCCGCACGATCGAGGGGATCCACGAGGAGACCGAGGCGATGTACGGCGCTGGCGCCACAGCCGCCCTCTGCGCCTGGCGCGACCGGCTGGTCCGGCGCATCCGCGCCCTGAAGGACGAAGACCCCCCTCCCGGGAGTTCGACGCCGGGGAGTCGGAGTTGAAGCGGCGGCATCGCCTCACGACGAATCCACGGAGGCGGACCATCCGCGACAATGCCCCGAGGCCTCAAACGCCGGAGCGCGCGCGGGTGTCTACTCACTTGCGCCGACAAGGCGCCGTTACGCCCACGAGCACCACCACAGTCAGGAGCCGCGAATCATGCTGAAGCGTGCGTTTCTCCCCGTCCTCTTCGCGACCCTCTTCGCGACCACCGCCCTCCCGGCCCCGGCGGCCGCCCAGGAGGCCGTGGCCGACGAAGACTTCATGGCCGAGATGGAATGGCGTTCGATCGGTCCGGCGAACATGGCCGGGCGGGTCACGGACATCGAGGGCATACCGGGCACCGGGACCTTCTTCATCGCGGGCGCGTCGAGCGGGATCTGGAAGACGACGAACAACGGGACGACCTACCGCCCCGTCTTCGACAACGAGCGGGTCGTCTCGATGGGCGACATGGCGATCGCGCCGAGCAACCCGGACATCGTGTGGGCCGGGACCGGCGAGGAGGACTCGCGCAACTCGATCTCGCCCGGAGGCGGCATCTACAAGTCCGTTGACGGCGGGCTCACGTGGGAGCTGAAGGGGCTCGAGGACACGCAGGCGATCGGCCGCGTCATCGTCCACCCGACGAAGGCGGACTGGGTGTACGTCGCCGCGCTCGGCCACCCCTGGGGGGACAACGAGGAGCGCGGGCTCTACCGCACGAAGGACGGCGGCGACACGTGGGAGCGCATCAACTTCGTGTCCGAAAAAGCCGGCTTCGTCGATGTCGACATGCATCCGCAGAATCCGGACATCCTGTGGGCGACGAGTTGGGAGCGCGTGCGCGGCCCGTACTTCTTCAACAGCGGCGGCCCCGGGAGCGCAATCTGGAAGTCCACCGACGCCGGCGACACCTGGGAGAAGGTGGAGGGCAACGGCCTCCCCGAGACCATGCTGGGACGGCTCGAGATCGCGATCGCGCCGAGCTACCCGCAGGTCATGTACGCGATGGTCGAGGCCGAAGCTCCGGAGGAGGCGGATGAGAACGGCGACCGACACGCCTCGGGCCTGTACCGCTCCGCCGACGGCGGGGAGACGTGGGAGTTCATGAACTCGAACAACTCGCGGCCCTTCTACTATTCCGGAGTCTGGGTGTCGCCGGACGACCCGGACTTCATCTACTGGTCCTCCCTCTTCTTCTCCCGTGACGGAGGCCGCACGGTCGGGAACCCGGCCCAGGGCGTACACGTCGACTATCACGCACTGTGGTGGGACCCCACCAATCCGGACCACTTCATACTGGGGAATGACGGCGGGATCGCGATCACGTGGGACCGGGGCGGCAACTTCGAGTTCCCCAACCGTATTCCCATGGGACAGTTCTATGCGGTCAGCTACAACATGGACACACCCTACCGTGTGTGCGGCGGACTGCAGGACAACTATACGTGGTGCGGGCCGAGCGCCCGCGCCGGCGGCTCCATCGACAATCACATGTGGTATTCGATCGGGGGCGGCGACGGCTTCTACGCGCCGCAGGACCCGACGAACCCGGACATCGTGTTCGGGGAATCGCAGCAGGGGCGGATCTACTGGCGCAACACGCGCACCGGCGAGCGCCACCAGTTGCAGCAGCCCGACTGGCGCGACCGCACGCAGACGCTGCGTGACTCGATCGCGATCCTGACGGGGGACGACCCCGACAATCCGCCGGCCGGCAACGTGGCGCAGATCGAGGAACTGCAGGCCCTCGTCGCGCAGGACTCCGCGCTCTACGACATGCGGTTCAACTGGAACACGCCGCTCGAGCTGTCGCCCCACGACCCGCAGACGCTGTACATCGGCGCGAACCGCGTCCTGAAGTGGACGTACGACACGGATGAGATGACGCCGATCTCCGACGACCTCACCTACGCGGACCCGGAGAAGATCGAGATCGCCTACAACACGACGGGCGGCATCACGCCGGACGTCACGGGGGCGGAGAACTTCGCGACGATCGTCTCGCTCGCCGAATCGAAGCTCAACGAGGGCGAACTCTACGCGGGGACCGACGACGGCCGCGTGTGGCGGACGCCCGAGGGGGCGGAGTGGATCGAACTCACGGACCGCTTTGACGGCGTGCCGGAGGGGACGTACGTGAGCCGGATCGAGTCCTCGAGCCACGATCCGAACCGGTTCTACGTGACGTTCGACAACCACCGGCGCGACGACTACGCGCCGTACGTCTACGTGACCGATGACGCCGGGGAGACCTTCCGCTCGATCTCGTCCAACCTCCCGACCGGCAAGCCGGACTTCGTGCACGTGGTGCGGGAAGACCCGGTGAACCCGGACCTCCTCTTCGTGGGGACGGACGTGGGCGCCTACGTGTCCACGGACCGCGGCGGGTCGTGGTCGCGCTTCATGAACGGCCTGCCCACGGTGCCGGTCCACGACCTGAAGATCCATCCGCGCGAGAGCGAGATCATCGCGGGCACGCACGGCCGCTCCATCTTCGTCGCCGACATCTCGCTCCTGCAGCAGCTCGACGGCGGGCGCCTGCCGGAGACCGTGACGGTGTTCCAGCCGAAGACGGCGATCCAGTTCGGGGACCCGCCGGTGGGCGGCGAGTTCGTCGCGCAGAGCAACTTCCAGGCGGACGCGGGCGACTACGGGGCGCAGATCTCCTACTACGTCCCGGAGGATGTGGCGGAGGCGCTCGCCGAGGCGGCCGAGGAAGCCGAGGAGGCCGAGGAAGAGGCCGAGGAGGAGGAGGCCGAGGAGGCCCCAGCCGTTGCGATGCCCGGCGGCATGGCGGGCATGATGGCCGCGCGGGGCGGCAACCGTCCCCAGGCCTCGATCGCGATCCTGAACGCTTCGGGCGACACCGTGCAGACGCTGAACGGTTCGGCCGCGGCCGGCGTGCAGCGCGTGCGGTGGACGTTCAACCGGCAGAGCGCGCCGCGTGAGCCGTCCCCGGCGGATCGGCTGGACAGCCTGCGCACCGCCCGGCTCTACGAGGCGGTGGGCGATTCGCTGGTCGAGCATGAGGGCGTCGCGCGGGAAACGATGGACCAGGTGCTCGAAATGATGCAGGGCGGCAACCAGGGCGCGATCATCCGCATGTTCACCGGCGGCGGGGGCGGTGGAGGAGGCGGCACCGGCGGCTGGCAGGAGCGGCCGGCCGAGCGCTATCCGCCACCCGGCAGGGCGGGGCAGGGTGGAGGCCGGGGAGGGGGTCGCACCGCGGCCATGGCTGCCGCCGCGGCCGCCGAGAGCGGCGCCGACCCGGCCGCCATGCGCGAGGTGTTCCAGCAGGTGGGCGAGGCCGTCCGCGACCGGGGCGGCATGTCGACCTTCCGCCGCTTCTTCGCCGGCGGCGGGGGCGGAGGCGGTCTGGCCGATCCCGGGAGCTACACCGTGGCAATCACGATCGGCGACGAGACCCACACGGTCCCGCTCGAGGTCGTACGGAAGGAAGGCTTCGGGTTCTGGGACGAGCCCGACGGAGAGGACGACCGCGAGGACCCGTAGCTTTGGTGGCCCGCCGGAGCGGCAACCGTTCGCCGCTCCGGCGGTGTCGCAGGGCTCGATAGCCTTCAGCGGCGGACCATCGCGGCTCCGGAGACCGGGACGGGCGGATGATGATGAACAGCGAGGGGAACGGCGCGTCGATCCTGGAGAAGATCCGGAAGCGGCGCATGGTGCAGATCGCGCTCGTGTACGTGGGCGCGGCTTGGCTCGGCGTGGAGATCACCGACTTCATCGTCGGGACCTACGCGTTCTCGAGAAAGATCCTCGACACGGTCGTCTTCCTCGCCATCCTCGGGTTCCCCGCCTTTCTCGTCATCGGCTGGTATCACGGCGAACGCGGCCCGCAGCGCATTCGCCGGGCCGAGGCTTGGCTTCTGCTCACCCTGGCCTCCCTGGGCGCGATCGGCACCTACCGGATCGCGACCGCGGTCCCGTCGCAGGCCGGCGGTGTCGACGCCGCAGCGCCCGCCACCGCCGCGGCCGCGGCCGGCGGCGAAGGGGCGGCGAGTTTCGCGGGTTCGACGCCCGACCTGGGGCCCAACTCGCTCGCGGTCCTGCCCTTCCGGAACAACGTGCCCGAGCCGGAACTCGAGTGGCTCGGTTCGGGTCTCGCCGACCTGCTCACGACGAACCTGGCCCAACTCCCGGGTCTGCGCGTCGTCGGCCGGCAGAGCCTCTACGACCTCCTCATGGAGGGAGGCGTCTCTGAGGAGGAGGAGATCCCGGAGGCTCTGGCGCTGACGGTGGCGCGCGGGAGCGGCGCCCGCCTGCTGCTCTGGGGCAGCGTGACGGGGTCGCCGGAAGACATGCGCATCGACGCCCAGTTGATCGAACTCGAGAACGGTACCATCGCGTCGGCGGACTTCGCCCGGGGGGCCGACGTCTTCGAACTCGTGGACACGCTGACCGTACGGCTCGCCGCCAACCTCTCCGGCACGCCGCCGGGCGAGCCGGTCCGAATCAGCCACCTCGGCACGCGGAATCTCGAGGCCCTCGCCGCCTTCCACCGGGGCAACGCGCTGCACCGCGAAGGCCGTGCCGACGAGGCGGAGGCCCACTACGAACGCGCCGCGACCCTCGACAGCGCGTTCGCGCTCCCCTTCCTCACGGCGGTCGGCGCGTTCGGCGAGGGAGAGGCGATGTCGCCGGATGCCCAGCGCACCGAGGCCGATCCCCGCCGCCGCGAATGGCGCGAGCGCGGCCGCGCACAGCTCATCCGGCGGCTCCCCGAGGATGTGCGGGAGCAGTTGGCGAACCTCGGCGGGGAGGAGTTGGGGGCGGCGATCGACTCGCTGATGGAGGGCGCGATTTCCGGCGTTCGCCTCCTCGTCACGGAACGAAGAGACGCCCGCGGCGAGCCGCCGGACGAGCCGCCCTCGCGCCGGGATCCCCCGCCTCCGCGCTGAACGCGGGATGGGCCGGCGCGCTGGACGTTA
>NZ_CANPWG010000029.1 GCF_947581915.1 Candidatus Palauibacter scopulicola | reverse complement strand
GCCGAGGCGCTGGCCTACGAGGCCGCGACCGCGCAGGCCGATCCGCTCGATCCCACGACAAAATATTTCCTCAACCGGTTCGTCCACGACTTCCACTCGCGCAGACGCGCGACGGTCCAGGAGCAATGGACGCGGAGCCTCCGGTTCCTGAGCACGGACCTCGCGAACGCCGCCTTCCAGAGGGACGGCGCCGAGGTGGCGGCCACGGCGGCCGGGACCGCCGGGACCGAAATCGAAGTCGAACAGGTCGTGCTCCGCATCCATCCCGCGCCCGCGCCGCCGCACGGCGCGACGGCCGACTTCGACCTCGTGCATCTGAGGGGCGAGCAGGAGCTGCGGCGCGAACGCTGGTCGCTCACGCTCCGGTTCGAGTTCCTCGACTCGATCCCCAACGAACTCGTCGTCCATAACCCGATGGGGCTCCTCGTCACCTACATGCGGGCCGACCGGGCGCTCGTCAGCGGCGGGGAGGAGCGATGACGCTCCATCTCAAGGGACGCGAGAAGGCGCTCGAACCGTTCGGCTGGACGGGAGCCAAGGCCGAGTGGATCGCGCTGGTGTGCCTGCACAGCGGCGTGTTCACCCGGAGGCAGGCCACGCGGTTCCTGGCCACGCACCACGACCGGGCTCGCCGCATGGTCCACGCCCTGATCGAGCAGGGACTGGCCGCCGAGGAGACGGTGCCCGGCATCCGGGGGATCGGGCGGGTCTGCCGGATCTACTCCCGGCGGCTCTACCGGGCCTTCGGGGCCGAGCACCTCCGGCACCGCCGCCCCGCGTCCCCCCGGGTTCTGATGCGGCGCCTGCTCTCGCTCGACTACGTGATCGAGCACCCCGACCTGCCCTGGCTTCCGACCGAGGACGAGAAGGTCGCGGCGTTCGAGGCGCTCGGGATCGAGCGGAGGCTCCTGCCGTCCCGCCTCTACCGGGGCGCGGCGGGCGACACCCGCCGCTACTTCCCCGTCAAGCTGCCCGTCGCCGTCGAGCCGGACCGCGCCGTGTTCGTCTACGCCGAACCCGGCCACGACACCGTCAGCGGGGTCCGGTCCTGGGGGACGGCGCACCGGGGCCTCTGGAGCGCGCTCGCCCGGCGCGGCCACTCCGTCGAAGCCGTCGCCGTCGGACGCACGAGAGACGAGACGGAGCGTGCGCGTCGGGTGCTGGGCCGCTGGTCCGAGGACTCCGGCCGCGGCGAGGCGGACCCCGGCGTGGCCGACGAACTGGCCCGGATCGAGCGAGCGATCCACAGGGGTGCCGTGGAAGTCCTCGACGAGTACGGCGGGCTGCAAGCCGCGCTGAAGCGCAGCGTCGCGCTTGAGAAGGAGGCCCGCCGGCAAGCCGGGCGGGGCGGACTGGGCCGCGCCCGAGCCTGGCGGACGACCCGTCTCGCGGGAGTCCTCTACCGATGATTTGCGCACCTCCCGCGCCGCGGGTCATGGCCGCTCCCGCCCCCGAAAACGACACGGGGCGCCGATGCGCACCCCGGCGCTCCGGGCGTGCGCACCGGCGGGGCGGCGCAAGTCGCCGCGCCCGAACGTCTTGCGCCTCGACGGCCCGGACGGCCGGGGCCGCGCGGGCCGTTTCGGCGGGGCTGGGAGCGACCCCGCAGTCCGAGGGCCTGCTACGGGTTCGGGGCCGTGCGCGTTTGCGCACCCCGGGCCCCGCCCCCTCGGGTCGCTCCCAGCCATCGATCCTTTCAGGAAGGAGGTTCGGCCGATGAAGTCCGGCACCCTCGCCATCATCGGGGCCGCCGTCGGCGCGGCCGGCGCCCGGGCGCTCAAGGCGCCGTTCCCGCCCGCGGACGCGAACCCGTATCTCGACCTGATCGCCTGGCACGATCCGGCCCTGCACGCCGCCGTCCGCGTCTGGCATTACGCGTGGCCCGCCGTCGCCGTCGTGCTCGCCGGATCGCTCGTCCTCTCGGTCTGGCGCGTCTGGCTCCAGCCGCTCGTGAGGTTCCGGCGGCGGGGCAGGTTGCCCGAGTGGCCCAACGCGCCCGGGGACGGCGCGCCCTCGGTCGTGATCGGCGAACTGCACCATCCGACCGTGCCGGAAGAGAGCGAGCGGCCGTCGTGGCTCGTCATCCCCGAGAAGGGGCTCTACACCGGGCTGCTTGTCGTCGGGGCCGTCGGCACCGGCAAGACGACCGCCTGCATGTACCCGTTCGCCCGGCAGCTGCTCCAGTGGCGGGCCGACGCCGCCGACCGCCGCGCGGGCGCGCTCGTGCTGGAAGTCAAGGGAGACTTTTGTCACCAGGTCCGGAGCATCCTGAGCGAGGCCGGGCGGGAGGACGACTACCTCGAAATCGGGTTCGGCGGCTCCTGGCAGTGGAACCCGCTCGATGATCCGCTGCTCGACTCCTACTCGATGGCCTACGGCGTCGCCTCCCTCATCAACCAACTCTTCGGCAAGTCCCGCGAACCGTTTTGGCAGCAGGCGTACACGAACCTCGTCCGGTGGATCGTCGAGCTTCACCGGCTCCTGCCGGGGGGCTGGGTCACGCTCCGCGACGTATACCGCTGCACGGTGGACGCGGAGCTTCTGGCCGCGAAGATCGGCGAGGCGCGGGCGATGGCCGACGAGGTCCGTCCCCTCCGGGCGATGATCGCCGCCACCGACCTGACCGAACACAAGAACGCCCTCGAAGACGCGGCCTGGGAGGCCGTGCCCGGGACCGCGAGGGTCGGATGCAGGCTCGATCCGCCGCTGCGGGCGAAGCTCAAGGAACTCGGCGTTGCGTACGAGACGGAGCCCATCGGAGGCGATGCCGGGAAAGAGTTCGCCGAAAGCGTCGAGGCCATCGAGCGGTGGTACGACAAGGACTGGTCGGCGCTCGACGC
>NZ_CANPWG010000028.1 GCF_947581915.1 Candidatus Palauibacter scopulicola | reverse complement strand
CGATCCGCTGGACCTCGACTGGGCGCTCTTCGTCCTCTGGGCACAGTACGACGAGACCCCGCTGAGAGCAGCCTGAGGGCGGCAATCGTCACACAGCGAGGGCCGAAACGGCGATCCAGAGCCCGAGGGCGCCGAGAATCGAGGCCGAGGCGCGATCGAGGTAGAGTCTCGCCCGCATGTAGCGCGCGGCGACCGCCTGTGTGCTCATGCAGAAGGCGAGCGTCGTGTAGAACACGATCTCGACCAGGAGGTGGTTGGCGACGATCACGAGACCGTTGGCCGGACTCAATCCGGCGGGAAAGACCGCGACGATCACGGCGGCCGCGAAGAGCACCGACTTGGGGTTCGACAGATTGATGAGAACGCCCCGGAGGAAAGCCTGCCGGTTGGGAGCGGAGCGGGCCTGCGGGGGTTTCGCGGCGTTCGTCCACATCCGGTACGCGAGGTAGAACAGGTAGAGCGCCCCGGCGGTTCTCATGGACCCGTACAGCCACGGCAGCCGCTCGAAGATGAGTCCCAGCCCGCCCGCGGCGAGCAGCGTCCACGTCGCGGCCATCGCACCGAGCCCGGCCCCGACGGCGATTCCGGCCGCGCGTCCGGAGCGGAGCGTGGTCTGAACGGCCACCAGGAGGGCGGGCCCCGGGCTCGCGATCGCGAACAGCAGAGCCACGTTGAACGCAAGAAGCTGTCCCGGCGTCATGAGGGCACGGCCATTGGCGCTCGGGCGGTCCGGCCGGCGGCTAGGGCGCCCCGCCGAAGAGGCGGATGACGTCGGCGGCGGTCATGTCGCCGACCTGGCGGTCGAGGCCGGCGGCGCGGGCGGGGGCGATGGCCTGTTCGAAGCGGCGGATCTCGTTCTCGGGGAGGTCGATGATCTCGACGCCGGCTTCCTGCGCCATCCGCAGGCCGTCGGCGCCGGCGCGCGCGTAGGCGGTGGCCCCGGCCATCGACAGGGAGGCGTCCGCGGCTTCATCGATCCAGCCCCGTTCCTCGGGTGACAGGGTCTCGTAGACCCCGCGGTTCATCAGCAGGACGAAGGGCAGGCCGGACGTGGGGAGCCAGGTCGTGAGGTAGGCGGCGGGCTCGTGAAGCTGGAACGTCCCGATCCCCGACGGGGAGATGGCGACGCCGTCGATGACGCCGGTGGTCAGGCTCTGGTGGACCACGGTGCCGGGCTGCATGACCGCGCTCGCGCCGAGCGCCTCGATGAATGGGATGAGGCTCCGCGTCGAGACCCGGATCTTGAGCCCGCTCATGTCCTCGAGCGTCCGCACCGGCCTCTCGCGCGTGAGCAGCACCGCGGCGTCGTTGGCCCACAGCCCCAGGACCTTCGCGTCGTACTCCGCCTCCAGCGCCGGCCGGGCGCGCCGCATGGCCTCGGTGCACGCTACCGCGGTCTTGCAGATGCCCGGGTAGGCGATGAGGTCCGTCTTCGGAAAGAGGTCCGGCGTGTAGGCGGGAATGGCGAGGGCGATGTCGGCCACGCCGCTCCGCAGGATCGAGTACTGCGCCGGCGCCGCCGAGTTCAGGGCCCCGGCGGGGAACTGCCGGACGGTGAGCTTGCCGCCCGAGAGTTCCGCGAGTTTCTCCCCTAACGGCGTGAACATGTCTCCGGTGAGGACGTGATCCGCCGGCAGGAAGTGCGCCAGCGACAACTCCCTCGTACCGCCCGTGTCGGACGTTTCTCCGCATCCGCCCGCGACCCCGCCCCCGGCGAGCAGTCCGAGGACGAGCGCCGCCCTCGCGCGCGTCATTGGCGGGACTCGCGCTCGGGGACGGCGGAAACTCGGAGGGTCAGGATGTCCACGTCGTGAAACTGCCGGTGCCGGACGGAGGAGGCGAGATGCCGGAGCAGCCGGAGCGAGATCTCCTGCTCCACGTCGGCCGCCGGGGTGTCGGCCTCGAGCCAGGCCAGGCGGTCCTGGAGGTTGAGATCGTCGCTGTCCTCGGCGCCGACCCGGAACTCCAGCACGGCCTCGTCGTCCTCCACGCTCGCCGTCAGGAGCAGTTCGCGCCTCCCATCGTCCGGTGTTCCCTCCGTCTCGTCCGCCCCGTCCGCCTCCTTCGCCGCCGCCGCCTCCCGCGACTCCAGGAGCGTGAGCAGCGCCTCCTCGCTCGCGGCTTCGAGCCGGTCCAGGACCGGCGCCAGCCCGTGCCGGGCCGAGAAGGCCTGGATGAACTCACGGATCCGGGGCAGTTCGGCCATGTCGAGCGTGCCCCTGAGCCGGCGCTTCCGCCGCGCGGTGAGCCCCGTGAGCAGCAGCGCCACCAGGCCTCCCGTCGTGAGCCCGCTGCTCAGCAGCCCGCCCGCGAACTCCGCGAAGAATGCGGGAAAGATCATGTCGAACTCGCAGGCGACGCCCGTCCAGAACGAGACGCCCGCGATGATGCCGTTGCGGGGGTTCGACCCGATGCTCCGCGCGACCTCGCGCATCCCGACCGTGAACAGCGTGGCCATGATCACGGCCATGGCGGCGGCCACGACGGCTCCGGGAATGGCGAGAATGAGGGCGAGCGCCTTGGGGACGAAGGCGAGGACGAGGAAGACGAGTCCGGCCGCGACGCCGACCCGGCGCGCCGCGACGCCCGTGACCTCGATGGCGGCCACGGCGTTCACGTTGAGCGTGTTCGGCATCGTTCCCGCCAGGCCCGCGAGCAGGTTCCCGGCGCCCTTCGCGGCCACGGCACGCTGCACGGCGCGATAATCGACCGCCCGCGGCCGGCGCCACGACAGGCGCTGGGCGGCGACCGCGACGGCGACCGACTTGGTCGTGCCGACGAGCGCCACGAACAGGAACGCGGGCAGCAATCCCCAGAACGCGGGGCCGAAGCCGACGTCCAGCGCGGGCGGCCCGCCGACCGGGAAGCCGATCCAGTCGGCGTCGGCCACGAGGCCGGTGTCGTAGATGCCGAAGGCCGCCCCGGTCACGGAGCCGGCGAGGATGCCGATGGCGGGGGCCCAGAGGCGGAGCGTCCCTCTCGTCCGGAGCGCGATCCCGAGGGTGGCGACGATCGTCACGGCGGCGCTCAGCGGCCCGGCCGGCACGGGGGCTCCCGGCGGCAACTCGTTGAGCATGCCGAAGAGGATCGGCATCACCGTGACGGGAAGGAGCATGACCACCGTCCCCGTGATGACGGGCGTCAGCACCCGGTGCAGCAGCGAGAGCCGCGCGGAAAACGCCGCCTGCGCGAGCGCCGAGAGGACGACCAGCGTGGCGAGCAGCCCCGGTCCTCCCTGGATCAGCGCCTCCGCGCACACGCCGATGAAGATCGCCGAACTGACGTGCGGCAGCGCGTACCCCGCTCCGATCCGCCCCACGCGCCGGCCCTGGAGGATGGTGGCGACGCTGCACGCGAGGACGGAGGCGAACACCGCCCACAGCACGAGTTCGTCGGCGCCCCCCGCCTGGAACACGATCGTCGGGATCAGCACGGCCCCGTTGATCCCCATCGCGGCGAGCTGCAGGCCGAGCCCCAGGGCGACCGGCCCCGGAACCCGGTCCTCCACCTCGTATCGGAGACCGTCGGCCGCGCTCATCCGTGGACTCTCATCCGTGGACCCTCATCCGTACATCGCGTTCGGGAGGAACGTGGCGATGCGCGGGAAGAGCGCGATCAGGATCAGCGCCGCCAGCATCGCGAGCCAGAACGGCAGGATGCCGCGGAACATCGTGCGCACCGCCACGTCCGGCGCGACCCCCTTCACCACGAAGATGTTGAGCCCCACGGGCGGCGAGATCAGGCCCATCTCGAGCGTGACCACGATCATCACGCCGAACCAGATCATGTCCACCCCCAGCGACTCGAGGATCGGCTGCACGAGTGGCACGGTCAGCACGAGCATCGCGAACCCGTCCAGGAAGGTGCCGAGCACGATGAACATGAGCAGCACGAGCACGACGACCTGCGCGCCCGAAAACCCCTGCTCGCCGACCCACTCCGCCGCGACGAACGCGATGCCCGTGAGTCCGAGGAAGACCTTGAACACGAAGGCGCCGAACAGGACGAGGAACGCCGTGCCGCTCGCTTTCAGCGTTCCGTTGACGACGTCGACGACCGTCTTCCGGTTCAGGGCCCGCCGCACGCAGGCCGCGATGAGCGTGAGGCACGCGCCGACGCCGGCCGCCTCGATGGCGGAGAAGATGCCGGCGTAGATGCCGCCGATGGTCACGATGACGATGCCCACGATCCACGCGGCGCTCGCGGTGGCGCGCAGGCGCTCCCGCCACGGAACGGGCCTCCGGGCGTGCGGCGCCTTGTCCGGGTCGCGGCGGACGACGACCCAGACGGTGAGCACGAAGAGCAGCGTGAGCACGATCCCGGGCACGACGCCGGCCATGAACAGCCGGCCGATGCTCTCTTCGGTGACGATCCCGTAGATGACGAGGCCCGCCGAGGGCGGGATCAGGAAGCCGAGCGTGCCGCCGGCGGCGATGGCCCCGGTCGCGAGCGAGTCGTCGTACCTGAAGCGCCGCATCTCGGGCAGCGAGACGCGGCCCATGGTGAGCGCGGCGGCCAGCGACGAGCCGGAAAGGGCCGAGAACCCGGCGCAGGCGACGATCGACGCGGACGCGAGACTGCCCCGGAAGCGGCCCAGCCAGCTGTGGGCCGCGCGGTACAGGTCCCGACTCATCCCGGAGACGACGGCCAGACTCCCCATCAGCATGAACAGCGGGAGGATGGTGAGGGGATAGCGCGAGGCGACGGCGAAGATCTCGCCCGCCAGCACCGCCGTGACGGCGCCCGGGCGGACCGCGGCGATCCCGCCGAGGCCCACGACGAGCATCGCCAGCCCCACCGGCACCCGGATGAAGAGCAGGACGAAGAGGGCGAGAAAGCCCGCGAGGGCGATGCCGGTCCCGTCCATCACTCGGCCGGCTCGTTGGGGTCTTCGGCGTTCCACGCCGCGAACCCCAGGAGGAGTTGGGACAGGAGCAGCAGTCCGTAGGCGGCGAGCGACGCGCCGAGCGCGTAGTAGAACGGGAGGTGCGGGATCGACACGCTGCCGGTGACGGCGCCGCAGGGAAGACCGCAACTGCCGTGCGCGAACAGCGCGTACGCGGCCGCGGCGGTCGCGCCCACGCCGAGCAGCCGGGCGACGGCGTCCGTGATCCTCGTGACGCGCCGGCCCGCGAGGCGCGCGAGCAGGTTCACGCACACGTGCGAGCCCTCGCGCGCGCCGTACGCGACCGCCGCCGCCACGACGACGGCGAGCGACATCGTCGAGACGTCCTCGATCCAGAGCAGGGAATCGTTGAGGACGTAGCGCCAGAAGACCTCGGCCACCGTGATGGCCAGCAGCACAGCGAGTGCGACCCCGCCGGCGACGGCGAACCCCGCCGCCACGCGGCCGCAGAACGCCTCCGCGCTGGCGAAGGCGTCTCTATGCTCCTCGAAAACCGTCATGTCCCCCGCACAGACCGAGAGCTTCCGCGAATTCGCGCCTCAGCATAGCGGGTCGGAGCGGGTTTGCGTACGGAGCCTCGGATGCCGGGGGGGCGGACGCCGCGTTGGACGGGGGGCGCCCGCCGTCCGCGCTAGTACACGACGCGGTACGTCACGCTCAGGCTCCTCCCGGCCTCGGGCATGATCTCCTTCACCCGCGACAGGTGCCGCCTGTACTCCGTGTTGCCGATGTTGTCGAGGTGGAGCGTCAGGACGTGCGGCCGCCCGGCGAAGGTGAAGCGCACGCCGCCGGAGAAGCCGAAGACCGCGTATCCATCGGTGGGGTCCTCGAACCGCCCGGTCCGTTCCTGGCTTGAGGCCATCCGCGTCTCGGCCTCCACGAACCAGTTCACCGGCGAATAGCCGATCGCCACGCGACCCTGGAGCGGGGGCATGAACGGGAGGGGCTCGTCGGTGGCGCGGATCGTGCCGCGCACGTACGACGCGGCGGCCTCCAGCCTGAATCCGGCCGGCACCGACCATTCGAGCTGGCTCTCGAAGCCGGTCAGCACGGCGTCCTCCCCCACGAACTGATAGATGGGGAGCCGTACGCGGCTGAGTCGCCCCGTCGCCTGCGGAAAAATGTAGCCCGCGATCGTGTTCCTGAACCACGTCGCCTCGGCGCTCACGCGCTGTCCCGTGACGCGCCCGAACACGTCGATGCCGAGCCCCTTCTCCGTCTCGAGCGAGGGATTGCCGACGTCGTATGAATTGGCCGCGAGGTGCGGCCCCTCCGAGTAGAGTTCGTGTACATCGGGGGTACGAAAGGCGCGACCCACGCTCGCGCCGAGGGTGAACTGCCCCGTCACCGGCAGAAGCGCGCCCAGCGATCCGGAGACCGCGTCGAAGGAACGCGCGCGGATGTGTCCGATGTCGGAGGACGCGTCTTCCTCCTCCGGTTCAAGTTCGACCCGGTCGTAGCGGAGCCCGGCCTCGACCCTGACCGGATCGAGTCGAATCTCCTCGAGGAGGTATGCGGCCTGCGTCCTGCGCCGCGAATTCGGGGTGTACAGCGCGCCCGCGAATCCGAAGTCTTCCCACGAGACTCTCGCCCCGACGGCCCCCGATGCGAACGGCCCCCATCCCGCGTGCCGCGCCCGGGCCTCCCCGCTCACGATCTCGCGATCGTATTGGGCGCCGAGGATGTCCGGGGGTTCCATCTCGTGGTGCCGGTACCACGTGTAGCCGGCATCGACTTCGATCGCCTCCAGGCCGTGCCCGGGCCGGATGACGCTGCGGAGCCGGCCGGCGGCTCGCTCCTGCTCCGTGCGCACCGCGTTCGTGTGGCCGCCGACGAAACCTCCGGGGATCCCGTAGTCGTTCGCGAAGTAGCGAAACGAACCGCCCGCGTAGCCCCAGTCGTCCACCCATGACGTTCCGGCCGCCACGCTCCGCACATCGGTCTGGGTGCCCACCAGCCTCCCGATGGGCGTCCGCAGGTCCCCTCCCTCGCGCTTCGAGACCTCGACGCGAAGCGGGATGTTCTCGGTGACGCCGACGGTGAGCTGGCTGCTCCCCCCGATGCCGCGGGTCGCTCCCTGCCCCTGAAGCGAGGTGAACCCGGTCGCGCGGCCAGGCACCGTCCGCGGAACCTCATCCCGAATCACGTTGATCACGCCCCCGAGCGCGTTGCTGCCGTACAGGATCGCGCTCGGTCCGCGAATCACGTCGATCCGCTGAGCGGAGGAGGTGGTGACCGCCGAGGCGTGGTCCGGGCCGCTGCTGAGGACGTCCCCCACCCTCTGTCCGTCCTCGAGCACGAGGATGCGGTCTCCGCTCAGGCCGCGGATGACGGGCTGGGACGTGCCCGGCCCCATGCTGGTCACGGTGACCCCCGGAACCGATTCCACCGTCTGCGCGAGGGTTCCCGCGAGGTGCCGCTGCAGCGTCTCGTCCGAGAAGACGGCGGAAGGCCGGATCGCCTCGCTCACGGCCGTGGGACTCAGGACCGCCGTGACGACGATGTCCGGCAGGGTGATGGCGGCGACCTCGGAGGCCACCTCGACGGTGTCCGCGGCCTGCTGCTCGTGCGCGGCCTGCTGCGCGACCGGCGGCGAGCCCGCGGCGCCCGCCGGCACGCCCGCGAGGGTGATTCCGAGGAGGAGAAAGAGGATGTAGGAGCGTCTGGACATCATCATGTGGGCCCGGTGCGAGGGGTGGAGGGGAGGCTTGCCTGCGCCCGATTCTTAATGATAACGGGTTATCGTTAAACGGCAAAGGGTGGGGGGCCGTGGGGAGCGGCCGGGTCAGAGGTGCGTCACGCGCACGCCGCGCAGCGGCCGAAGAGAACCAACTCGTGGCTGTCGACCTGGAAGCCGTCGGGCGCCAGCGTCTCGACCTCGTCGGGGCACCGGTGGACGTCGAACGCCTGGTCGCAGGAGTTGCAGAGGAAATGGTGGTGATGCGGACGGTCGGCCAACTCGTAGCGAAGCCCGCCGCCCGGGAGCTTCACCCTCGACAGCCACCCCTCGCGGACCAGGGTCTTCACGTTCCGGTAGACGGTCGCCACGCCGAGCGACGGCACGATCCGCTGGCCGTACTCGAGGATCTCGTCGAGCGTGAGCGGGCGCCCCGCGTTCGTGAACACGCGGCGAATCGCGCGGCGTTGTCGAGTATCTCGTTGCATCGAAGTACACCCCCCGTGCAGTTGGACCATAATGATAACGCATTATCGCCCCCTGTCACGCGAGGCCCGCGCATCACTCACGCTCACGGTTTCTCCAGCGGGCTTCGTTGGCGCGGATCGCGTCCTGCACGAATACGGCGAGCCCCTCCCCGCGCTTCTCGAAGTACGCCTCGAAGCGCGCGTCGGCGGTGTACATGTCGGCGAGGTTCCGGTGCATGCCGTGGCTGCACGGATAGAACCAGCGGTCGATGTGGCGCCGGTGCTCCTCGGCCAGGTCCATCGCCGCGCGTCCGGCGGCCTGGGCGCCCTCCGCCATCAGCGCGGCCAGCCCGGCCACCACCGTCTCGCCCTCCTCGGTGATCCGCGCCCAGTCGTCCTTGCCGTACCCGCGCGTGCGCCGTATCGACTCCGCGTAGGCCTCCGTGCCGCCCCAGCGCCGCTCGACCTCCTCCCGGTACTGCTCGTGATCGAACTCCTCCAACCCCTCGAACATCTCCGTCCTGTCCATCTCCGTCTCCTCATCCATCGCCCTCAGGGCCCGGTCGACCCCTCGGATGATGCCGTCGGTCCTCCGCTGTCGTTCCCTGAGCAACTCACGCTGCGCCTCCAGCGCGCTCCGCCGGTCGTAGGCGGGGGCGTCGAGCAGCCGGCCGATCGCGTCCAGGCTGAACCGCAGCTCGCGCATCAGCCGGATCTGGCGCAGCCGCTCGAGGTCGTCGTAGGCGTAGAGCCGATACCCGTTCTCCGCCCGCCCCGACGGAACGAGCAGCCCGATCCGGTCGTAGTGATGCAGCGTGCGCACCGTCACGCCGGCCAGCCGCGCGACCTCCCCCACCGTATGAAGTTGCCCGCTTTCCATGCGCCCACGGTAAACCCTTACGTAACGTCAGGGTCAAGACGAGCAGATCACGGCTTCGAGGAGTCGGGCGAGGGGCCTCACCGTTCGACTCAGGGGGCTGGGGAGCTGCGGGGGAGGGTGCCGGGGTCGGGGGCCGGGGCCTGGGCGGAGCGGGGGAGGGTCTCGACTTCGACGTCGGCCGCGCTGGCGGCGCGTGGGAGGGCGGCGCGTGCCTCGAGCTTTCCGATCGCGGCGGAGATGGCCTGGCCCAGGTCGTCGCGCGTGCCAGCGCTCCTGTGCACCTCGCGGAGCCGTGGGAGCGCTTCCACGGCGTGGATCTCGGCAAGGGCGTTCGCGGCGTGCGCGCCGGAGGACCCCCCGAGCGCGTGGCCGAGCGCCGCGACGATCCCCGCCCGGTGTCCGCCGTCGTAGGCCTTGAGACGCCCGAAGTCGCCGCCGAGCGCCGCGCCCACGGTGACGACCAGCTCCGCCTCGCCCAGTTGCCGCAACGCCTCGGCGACCCCGTCGCGGAATCGCAGGCCGGCGGCCTTCCGCGCGTCGCCGAGCAGCGGGACGAGCGGCCCGATCGCGTCGGGGTGCCGAATCGCCGCGAGCGCCTCGACCGCCCGCAGCCGGAGCACCGCGTCGTCGTCCCAGAGGACATCCGCCAGGGCCGGGATCGCCGCCGGGTCCCCGAGCCGTCCGAGTTTGGCGGCCGCGTCGCGCCGCGGTCGGTCTCCCTCCCAGAGGACGTACTTGTCCATGATCTGGCCCCCGGGCGAGCCGAGCCGCCGGATGTGGACCGGGACATCGTCCGGCTGTGCCTTTCCGTTGTGGCAGACGTGCCGCAGGATCTCGCCGAAGAGGTCGAACAGGGCCCGGAGTTGCGCGAGGTCCTTGATCGCCCGCTCCGCCCGGAAGTGGAGTTCGTCCACCCCGTCGGGGAACCTGCTGAACCACCCGGCATGACCCTTGACGGACAGGTGGATCTTGGGCTGGACCTGGATGCCCGCCCGGATCTTCCGGTTGTCGAAGAGCCGCCGCAGGCGTCGCGGCGCGTTGCCCTTGATCACGAAGTCCCGGTCGAACCGGGGATGGCCGACCTCGATGTCCTGCAGGCCCATCGCCTTCCCCAGCCCGCTCAGGAGGCCCGCGCGGTAGATCTCGAACCGGAACCCGTCCGGATTGAAATAGGGCGCGCGGAGTCTTGTGAACGTCTGGTTCGTCTTGCCGTCGCCCGACGTGAAGGTGTCGAGCGTGAGGATCCAGTCGCCGGTGCGGGCCTGGACGGCGAACGGGTTGAAGAGACCGCCTTCGTGGAACTGCCCGTCCACCTCGCCCGCGAGCTGCCGCCAGACGTCTCTCCGCCTCGGTCCGAACAGGGCTTTGAGGAAGTTCATCGCAATCTCATCGCAGTCTCACCACGGGGTGCCTGACTTTCAGGTCCGTCTTCCGGTGCAGGTCATGTACGGTTACACACAGCCAGCGGTTTTCGTCCACCGAGTACGTGACGCGCAGCCGGGGCGCCGTGCCTCTGCCGGGCGGGTCCAGCGGGAGGGCGGGGTCCGCCTCGTTGAGGCACAGGCAGAACGCCCGCTCGCCCGCGGTCCGGGGCACGAAATAGCTGGAGCCGTTGCTGCGCTCCGTCCAGTCGATCGGGCGTCCGGCCACGCGTCCGACCTCGCAGATGAAGAGGTTGATGTGCCGCTGGCCATCTCGGCCGGGGGCGTAGTAGCGCGTCGCGAAGTTGTCGACCGTAGGGAAGCACGTGCCGCCGGGGATGAGCAGTTCGTACTCGGCGTCGGCATCGTCGTCGGGGAGGACGCGCAGCGCGTAGTCGTGGTAGATGAAGTCCTCGACGTGCGCGCCGCCGGCGAAGATGCATGCGCCGCGCGCGACGGCCGCGAAGGGGAGCCATTCCCGCACCTTCTCCCGGCCGAGCACGTCGCCCACGACGTTCCGCACCTCCGGCAGCAGCGTCGACCCGCCCTCGAGGATGACATCGTCGATGCCGTCGGCGAGGATCCCGTGCCGGGCGCGCAGCTCGGCGAGAAGCGCGTCGAGCAGTTCCCGGATCCGCACGTACAGGCCGTTCGCGGCGAGAATGTCGTTCAGGACGGGATAGTCGAGCTTCCCGTACGACTCGTTGCGGAAAGTGAAGTCACCCTCGTTCCCGGCGCTCGCGAGCAGCTTCACGCGCTCGGCCTCCCAGCGGAGCGCGACCTCCCATTCGGGCCAGTCGTGTAGCGCCGTGGGGACGAAGCGCTCCAGGATCCAGCCGTCGACGTCGTCCCCGCCGAGTTCCACCGCCTGCTTCGCCAGCACCTCCGCGCGCCCCGTCTCCACGGTCTGCGCGCCGTGGGTCCTCACGACGGCGGCCTCCATCGATCCGCCCCCGAAATCGAAGGCGACGAGCGTGGTGGGGCGTCCGACATCCACGCCGTAGCCGAGTGCGGCCGCGACGGGCTCGTCGAGCGTCCGGAACACGATCCCGGCCGGCCGCCGCCGAAGCCGCGCCCACACGCGCGCCCACCAGCCGCGGCGCTTCAGGCGCCGGACGATCGCCTGCAGTTCGGCCCGGTACGTCTCGTAGAAGCCGCTCGGCGTGGCGATCGTGAGGTCGGTGACTTCTTCCCCGAACCGCGTCTCGAGGGCGCCGATGACCTCCCGCAGGAAGAGCGCCGCGATGTCCTGGGCGGTGAAGGCCCTCCCGCCGGCCCGCGCCAGGGCCCGGCCGCTCTCCGTGCCGAGGTAGCGCTTGAAGCCGCGCGCGAAGCCGGTGGCCTGTCCGTCCCAGTTGTAGGTGACCGCCGCCTGCCCGATGAGGACTTCCTCGCCGTCCCCGTCCATGACGCACGCGCACGACGGAATGACCGGGGTCTGCGTGACGGGCTCCAGCTTCGCGAGGTCCGGCAGGTTCACGATGTGCGGCCGCCCGGACCGGTCTTCGCAGATGGTGGTGTTGGACGTCCCGAGATCGATGGCCCAGTGGGTCGACATGCGCAGCATTCTGCGCCGGTCGGGGGGGCAGGGGAAGGGAGGGAGGCTCCCGTCCGCGCCCGGGCGTTGGCGCTAGTTCACGCGGAACGTCACCCACTGCGAGACCCAGACGGCGGTGGCCCTGTCGCGGCTCTTCGCCGGACTGAACCGCATCGCCGGAACGACCCTGCCCGCTGCCTCGTCGAGGAGCGGATTACCGGAGGACGTCTTGACCTCGGATCTCTCGACCCGGCCCTCCTCCGACAGGTAGATCCACAGTTCGACGCGCCCTTCGATGCCGGCGTCCATCAGCGCCCGCGGATATTCCCGTTCCAGCACTTGCAGGACGTCCGCTCCGTTCAGCAGCACGGGGGGCGTGTCGTAGGGGATCAGGATCGGACGCTCCGACGGGTCGGGGGCCCGGGGACGCGGAGGCAGACCCCTCGGGGCCCGGTCCGGGACCGTGGGCGCGATCGTGATGTCCGGGGAAATGTCGACGGTGGAAACCCTCGGCGTGGCGGGACGCGCGATCGCTTCCGGCGGGGGCGGAATCCTCACCTCCGGCGGGAGCCGGATCGACTCGATCTCGTTCGCGACGGACCCCAGGGCCGCCGCCTCGAACGGCCGCACGAGGACGAAGAGCCCGATGTGGAGAAAGACGGCGACCAGCAAACCGATCCGTGTGAAGTTCGTACTGGCGCGCTTGAACCTGTCGTTCGCCGTGAGCCGAATGCCGGTGTCTTCCATCAGAATCACCTCCCGGTTCCCGCGGCCCTCCCGAGGCCCGCCACCGTTCGCCCCTCCGGTTGTCCCCACCCCCCCAATCTCATTGACGGACGTTCCCGCGGGAACGTCACATGGGCGGTTCCATCCTGCCGGGCCCGTGGGAGGCCTACCGGGAGCGGTGGAAGAACACCCCTTCGGCCAGTCTCCGGAACAGACTCCGGCTCAGGAGCCCGGCCTGCAACGCGCGCGCCACGGGAAGGTGGTCGAATCCCCAGCGGGCGACGCGTTTCAGGGCGTGGTTCGGATACGCGCGGCGCACGACCTCGCCGGGGTGGGGAGCGCCTGGGCGGTCGCCGCCGGCTCCGGGGCCGCCTCCGCCCAGGTGGTCGGTGATCGCGTCGGCGGCGAGCTTGCCGAACCGGTAGGCCTGGTGAATGCCGCCGGCGGTGAGCGGCGACACCATTCCGGCCGCGTCTCCGACGAGCAGGACCCGGTCCGCATAAAAATTACGCAGCCGCCCCCCGATCGGGATGACGCCGCCGCGCTTCTCCAGCACGCGTCTCCCGGCCAACCCGAACAGCCCGTCGATCTTCTCGCTGAACCGGCGCAGGTCGGCGCGGCGGTCCCGGTGGAGCGCCAGCCCGACCTGCGTGGCCCCGACGCCGGGCACGACCCACCCGATGTAGCCCGGCGCGCACTCGGGATCGATGAAGCAGTGCAGGCAGTCGCCGTCGCCGCCTCGGAACTCGTACTCCCACTCCACGCCCTTGAGGAGCCGGCGGTTGCGGTCCAGTCCGAAGCTCTCGGCCACCCGGGAGCGTGCCCCGTCGGCCCCGACGAGGAACCGGCACGTCACGCCGGAAGCCGGGCCTGAGCCCGCGAGCGTCAGCGGGCTCGAGCCCTGCGTCGACACCACGCCCTCGAAGGGAGCGCCGAAGCGGACCTCGGCGCCCGAGCGGCGCGTCTCATCGACGATGTGGCGGAGAAGCCCTGCCGTATCCGTCGCCATGAAGAAGTAGGAGTCCCGCTCCAATTCGACGAAGCGGTGGCTCGGATCGTAGACCCGGACGCGCTGGATTCGGCGGACGAGCGATGCCGGGGCGGCCCATTCCTCCCACGCCTCCTTGACGAGGATCCCGGTCGTGTGGATGCGCTCGCCCGGTTCCGACTGCCGCTCCAGGACGAGCACGGAGAGCCCGCGCTCCGCCGCCCGCCGCGCGCAGGCCAGCCCCGCGAACCCGGCCCCCACCACGACAAGATCGTAGTCCGCCGACTCCCGCGACCCCACAGCGGGTTCAGCAGCCGCAGGCGATCTCGGTGCCGGCGCGGGCTTCGGCGCCCTCGGTCGCGTGGCCGTCGCGCTTCCACCAGTCGAGGCCGCCCATGAGTTCGCGCACCTCGAACCCCAGGCTGAGGAGCTTGAGCGCGGTCTTCGTGGAAGCGTTGCAGCCGATGCCGTCGCAGTAGCAGACGTAGAGCCTCGACCGGTCGAGCGACGCCGTCGTCTCGGCGCTGATCTCCCGGTGCGGAAGGTTCACGGCGCCGGGGATGCGCTCGCGGGCGTACGCTCCGGCGGACCGGCCGTCGATCACGACGACGGGATCGTCCCGGTCCAGCGCTTCCTTGAGGTCCCACGCGTCGGTCTCGAAGGCAAGCTTCTGCCTGTAGTGATCCATCTGGGCGGTGTTCATGGTTCGCTCCGATTTCATCTGGAAGGTTCCCGAAGGAGGTGTGGGCGCGGGCCAGCCGGCTGCGGGGGTCACGCTCCTACTACCGAAGAGCATGAGCTGGTGCAAGTGCGGGCCAGGTGCGGGCCGGTGGCTGTCGCGCGGAGTTGTCATAACTCGCGATGATCGCCAACCTTGAGCCATGCAAACAACGAGGAACGTCTTTATCAACCTCCCGGTGGAGGATCTCGCTCGCGCGCGGGCCTTTTTCGCCGCTCTCGGTTTCGCCTTCGATGACGATTTCAGCGACGAGGCGACGCTCGGGATGGAGATCAACGGGAACTGCTACTGCATGCTCGTAACGCACGAGCGGTTCTCCACTTTCACGCCGCGACCCCTCGCGGAAGCTCGGGAGGCGACGGAGGTCCTGGTCTCCCTCCAACTGGAGAGCCGCGAGGAGGTGGACGGCTTCATGGAGACGGCGCTCGCGCACGGGGCGGACGAACCGCGGGAACCGATGGACTACGGCTTCATGTACGCCCGCGCCTTCGCGGACCCGGACGGGCACATCTGGGAACCGTTCTGGCTCGATCTCGAGGCGGCCCTCGCGGCCGGCCCCGTTGATGTCGACGAGGAGGGCGCCTCGTGACGGAGGCAACGCTGTTGTCGACGCTCCTTGCTCTTCCCGTTCTGGCAGCGGTCGGCGTCGCGCCGGTCCAGGCGCCGTGCGAGGGCTGGTTGACCGGGCCGTTCTGGGAAAAGGCGGATCCGGGGGCGGTGAGGGCCTGTCTTTCCGCCGGATACAGCGTCGACGACCGGTCCGCCCCCAATGAGGCCACGCCCCTGCATTGGGCGGCGCGGTTCAGCGACGATCCCGACGTGATCGGCACGCTGGTCAGGGCGGGTGCCCGCCTGGAAGCCACGACGCGCGCGCGTCTGACTCCCCTGCACTGGGCGGCCCGGTACAACCGGAACCCGACAGTCGCAGGGGCGCTGCTGGAATACGGGGCGGACGCATATGCCGAGACGCGACACGGCCGTACACCCCTTCACCTCGCCGCGCTGGTCAACGAGAACCCGCTCGTCGTGGATACGCTCGCCGGCGTGACCGACGTCAACGTCCGGAAGCACAACGGAGGGACGCCGCTGCACGACGCCGCCAGAAGAGTTCGGGACGGCACCATGGGGAACCCGAATCCCGCCATCGTGGACGTGCTGATCAGGCGCGGCGCCGACCTTTCGGCCGAGACCATGGGCGGCCTCACCCCCGCGGGGAGGGCCAGGGACGAGCGTCTGGCCGAGCTGCTGCGGGAGGAGGAAGCGCTCCTGGAGGCGGTACGAGCGCAGTTCCTTCAGTCGGTGGCGATGAGATGCGCCGTGGCGGTCCTCATCCTAGGCTTGCTGGGATACCTAGTCGCGCGATTGCGGAGAATGCGCCCCCGAGTCTCGGGCGCTTGAGAGCGAGTTGCCGCGCTTCGCCATGCATGATATGTAGTTATTCAACCTACGTGGCACTTCTATATGTCGAAAGGTGGATGAAGAACTCGATCTACAAGGAGCTGGTGGCGGCTTCGTCGCGCCCCTTGGTGCTCTCGATCCTCGCCGGTCGAGACACGTACGGCTACGAGATCATCAAGCAGGTGAAGCGGATTTCCGGCGGCGACCTGGAGTGGTCGGGCGGGATGCTCTATCCCCTCCTGCACCGGCTGGAGAAGGACGGCCTCATCGAAGGCTACTGGGAACCCGCCGAGGATGGACGACCGCGCAAGTACTACACGCTGACGACCCGCGGGCGGCGCCGGTTGGCCACCGACCGGAAGAGCTGGCGGGCTGTGTACGGAGTGCTCGAGTTATCCTGGCGAGGCGGCGATGTCCCGGCTGGATGACGAGATCCGGAACTGGCGCAGGGGTCTGGCGGCCGGGGGTCGGTTCTCAAGACGCGAACTGGCTGAACTCGAGGACCACCTGCGGGCCCACGCGGCCGACGAACGGGCGCGGGACGCCGCCCCGGGCTCCGCCGCCGGAGTCGAGGCTGCCGCCCGGGAAGAACTGGGCGACCCGACCGTACTCTCCCGCGAGTTCGCGAAGCAGGACGCCCCCGCGTGGCGAAGCCTCCTGCTGGCGGGGTGGGGGCTGTACGCGCTGTCGCTGATACTCTCGGACTTCGGCACCGTGGCATTCGAGCCGTCGCAACCGGACTTCAGGATGGCGGTCTCGTGGCAGGAGCTTCTGACGCCCGCCCCGATCTCCGTTTGGATCCTCGGGGCGTTCACGGCCCTGGTCATGGCGTCCACGTCGCTGGCCTTTCGGCGTGCCCGACGCTCGGTCGACGCGTGGGTGAGACACGTCCTCGTCGCCGTCGGCGCTTCAGCGCTTGGACTGGGAATGCTGAGCCTCCTCCGACCTATCCCGATCGCGGTCGACGCCGAACTCGTCGTGTACGGGCACCTGGGCCCGACCTATTGGGCGTGGTCGGCCTCCTTCGCCCTGGCGGGCTGCGCCTTGTGGCTGCGGGAGCGCGAGTGGCTCTCCCCGCCGCCGAAGGGCTCGCCGATGGACCCGAAGCAATCGCTGGCGTAGCCGGGCGTCGACGAATGATCGGCATCCTCGCGGACACGCCTCGCGATGCGGAGCTCATGCGACGGGCCGTCGTCGGCGGTGCTCGCGTAATCCACGCGGCGAACGACCTCGCGGCCACCGACCTCGAGATCGAGTGCCTGGTGTTCAGCAGCCGCAGCGGGCTCCTGGAGGAGAGGATCTCGCTCCTGCGTGAGGTCGAGCGGAAACTGCCGTGGGTTCCGGTCATCCTGGTGACGGACCGAAGAATCTCCATCGCGCGTCTCCTGAGCAGAGTGCAGGTGGCGGATCTCGTCTGGTTCGAGGATGTCGATCGCCAGCTCGCGTCCCGCATCGAGTCCGCACGCGGCGGGTCCGCGCTGCTGCAGATGGCGGAGAAGATGCGGCGGTCGACGGCGCCGCCGGCCCTCCGTTCCGCCGTGGCTCACGCCCTTCGGGAGGCCCGCCGCACGCCCGTCCGCAACGTGCAGGAACTCGCGGCGGCGGTGGACTGCTCTCCCGTGACGCTGTTTCAGCAGTTTCAGGCCCGCGCCCGCGGCCGGACGACGTTCAACCGGCTCCTTGGCGCGCTCGCCATCCTCCGGGCGCAACAGGTTCGAGCGACCGGCGCGAAGTGGAAGCAGGTGAGCGCGCAACTTGGACTCCCGCGGGAGACCCTCCGCCGGAAGGCGCAGAGGTGGCTGGGCTGCAATCTCCTCGAGCTTGAACGCATCCCCCCCAACCAGCTCCTCGCCGCCTTCGCCATGGAGCATTTCGCCCCGCTCCTCGACCCGCCGCCGCCAGACGGCGGGAACTGACGCGGGTCCGCGGCCGACCGGCCGCCGCGCCCCCTGAGCAGACCCATCCGATCTGTGCCGCAACAGTCCGCTGTGACTCCTATTTCATAGGGTTGCGTCCTGTTCCGCCGTCACGGTCGGATGCAGGTTTTGACCTCTCGACCGCCCCAACCGGAAACCCTGCCGACACGCTGCCTCCGGCGACACGACGAACATGCATTTCTCTCTGCAGCTCGAACCGCAGAACTGGCTCGCGGAAGGCAACCTGTATTGGATCCTCGGTATCGCACTGCCCGTGCTGATGGTCGGCATGGCGGCCGGCACGATTTCCGTCAACTCCGCGACGCACCTGTCCAATGTTCGGCGGGCGAGCCGTAGGCTCGAGTCGTGGTTGACGCTCAGCGACAGGGCCACGGAGGAAAGGGCGGTGGTGCGCCACGCCTCGACACGCGGCGCCGGCGCCGCATTCAGCCGCTCCTATGCACGACTGTGGCTGCTCCTCCGGGTGCAGCTCCCCCGGCGCAGGTATCTCGACGACGTAGAGACGATTCGAAGACGCAACCGCAAAGCGTTCATCGACGCGCGGCTTGCCGCCCTCGAGAGGCAGACAACGCCCGAACGCAGAGACGTCGGATCTCTGGTCTCCGGCCTGCGGAACCGCATCAGGGTCATCCGCATCAGAGTCATCCGCGACAAGGGCGTCCGTCAGGCCCTCGCCATCGGTGTCGCGACATCGGTCGTGGCATTCGCCATCGCGATGACGCAGGCCCCAGCGGTTGCGGCCGGACTTGCGGAGTACGGTCCCGCAGCCGCGGCGCTGGCGATGTTTCTACTGCTCGCCATCGTGTACGTCCTGGGCGGGGTCCTGCTGCGGTGGTGTCGAGCGGACCGGCACACCGCGATCGGGGCGTTCGCCTGGGGAAGCTCCATTCCGCTTTTTCTGGGCGTGAACGCCCTCGGGTTGAGCGCGCTCGGGATGCCCGACAACGACAGGCTCTACCATCCACTGACCGTCGGCCTGGCGGCGATCTGCATGGTGATGATGTTCGCAGTACGGGAAGTCCTGTACCATCGATACCGCGCCATGGCGACCGCCACGCACGAGGACCACGCGAACGAGTATCGCGCCGTCGGCGAAACACTATGGTTCGCTTCCGATGGTGGCCGCCTGGAAGCGTGGCTGCAGATCCGGATCGGCGTCTGCTACACCTTCGTCGTCATCCACCTCCTCGTCCCCCCGATCCGCGAACTGGCGCTCTGTGGAACGATGTGCGGAGACCTGGTCGCAATCACCGCGATCGCCGCGACGACCCTCCTCGTGCCCCTCGCGGCGCTGTTCATGGACGGAAGAACCCGAATTTCCCGCACGCGGAGTGCCTGCGCGTCCCCTTGATCCTACTGTACGGGACCGTGCTATAACCGATGCGGTTTCGCGGCTTCGCCGGAGAGCGAACCCGGGAGAGCGACGGAGGAGCCTGTGATCCGGGGTATGGAGACGATGGAGACCACGAACGCACGGAGCCTGGGGCGGCGGGCCTTTCTCGGGGTCGGAGCCGGACTCGCGCTGGCGGCTACGGGAGTCGGGGGTCGAGTCTGGGCGGCGGGACGCCGGGGGCAGGCCGATCCGTTTGTTGTCAACATGCTGGGGGGAATCCGGAACCCGAATCGGCGGGGGTCGCGGGGGCCTCTTGGTGGCGATCCGGAGGACGGGCCGCTCACGCTGGATGAGCGGGCGCTCTCCGACGCCCTTGCCTCGGGGACGGCCGCCGTCAACACGACGATCGGGTACGTGGCGGGGCTGCAGGAGCCGTTCGAGTACTCCGTCGCGGAGGTGGCGCGCTGGAACCGGATCATTCGGAACCATCCGGACGTGCTCCTCAAGGTCCGGGCGGCGAGCGACATCGAGCGTGCCGCCCGCGACGGCCGGGTCGGCGTCATCCAGGGGTTCCAGAACGGGGCCATGCTGGGGGAGGACGCGGGGCGGGTCGGCGTCTTCGCGGGGCTCGGCGTCAAGATCATCCAGCTCACGTACAACGGCCCCAACCAACTCGGGCATGGGTCGATGGTGCCGGAGAACGGGGGGCTCACGGACTTCGGGCGGGATGTGGTCGCCGAACTCAACGCCACGCGGACGCTGGTGGACCTGAGCCACAGCGGCGAGCGGACCTGCCTGGACGGGATCGAAGCCTCCGCCGCGCCCGTCGCGATCACGCACACCGGCTGCCGGGCGGTGACGGACCTGCCGCGCAACAAGACGGACCGGGAACTGCGGCTCGTCGCCGAGGGCGGCGGGATCGTCGGGATCTACTTCATGCCCTTCCTCGCGGCCGACGGTATGGCCGTGGCGGAGGACGTGGTGCGGCACATCGAGCACGCGGTGCAGGTGTGCGGCGAGGAACACGTCGGGATCGGCACCGACGGGGGGACGACGGCCGTGGACGATCTCGACGCGGCGTACGAGGCGGCGCGCAGGGAGGTCGAGGCGCGGCGCAGGGCGGGGATCAGCGCGGCGGGGGAGCGCCCCGGCGTCGTCCCCTTCATCCCCGACCTTCAGGGCCCCGACCAGTTCCGGAAGCTGGCCGGCATGCTCGCCGCGCGCGGACACTCGTCGGAGCGCATCGAGCGAATCCTGGGACTCAACGCGCTGCGCGTCCTGCGCGACGTCTGGGGAGAATGAGGATGTGGAGACGGGCCGCGCGCAGGCCGCTGGCATGGTCGGCGGCGATGGTACTCTGCGTGCTCGCCGCCCCCCTCGCGGGCCAGTCGCGGAGCGGGGAACCGCCGCGGAATCCGAACGCGGAGTCCGAGACGACGATTTACGAGGGCGTGGCCATCCTCGACGGCACCGGCGCGCCGCTCATGCGGGACATGTCGATCGTCGTGCGAGACGGACGGATCGCGGCGCTCGCCCCGACGGACGGACTGTCGCTCGAAGACTGGCCCGAGGCGGAGGCCGAGGATGCGCGGGGGCTGTACGTCATCCCGGGACTCATTGAGAGCCACACGCACCTCGCCACGCGCGCGGATCGGGCGGCGGCCGAGTTCGAACTCAACCGCTTCATCTACGGCGGCGTGACGACGGTCCGGGACATGGCGGGCGATGTGCGGGCGCTCGCGGAACTCCAGCGGGCGGCGCTGGTGGGCGAGATCCCGGCGCCGGACATCCACTACGCGGCTCTGGTCGCGGGCGAGTCCTTCTTCGTCGACCCGCGCACACGGTCCTCGTCGATGGGAGAAGTGCCTGGGCGCGTGCCCTGGCTGCAGATCGTCGACGACGAGACGGATCTGGCCGAGACGATCGCGCTGGCCCGCGGCACCTGGGCGACGGGGCTCAAGACCTACGCTTCGATCGAGGGTCCCCTCCTGGCGCGGATCGCGGCGGAGGCGCGGCGGCAGGGGATGCCGGTGTGGTCCCACACGCACGTCGGCCCGGCCCTCCCGATGGACGTCGCGAGGGCGGGCGTCACCTCGATGTCCCACGTGTGCAGCCTGGCGAGCACCGCGATCCCGGACGAAGTGATGGCGGAGGCGCTGGCGGGCCGCCGCTCCGGCAGGGTCGACGTGGACCTCGACGATCCCCGCATCGACGCGGTCCTCGAGGAGATGAAACGCCAGGGCACGGTGCTCGACGCGACGCTCAAGGTCGGCTTCTTCCGCGAGCAGATGACGATGGCCCGGGACAGCGCCGCCGCACCCCCGGCGCCCCCGGCGCCGAGGCCGGACGCCCCGAGACCCGACGCCCCGAGTGAAGGGCCGGACGCGCCGCCTCCCGATCCGCGCCGGCGAGGCGTCCGCGCCGCGTGCAGCGCCGAGGAGAGCATTGGCCTCACGCGCCGCGCCCATGAGGCCGGCGTCCTGATCGCGGCGGGAACCGACGCCCCGCCGGCCCCGGGCGCCGAATGGCCGGCACTCTACGAGGAATTGGCTTACTTCCACGAGCGCGTGGGCATGCCCATGGCGGACGTCATCCAGACCGCCACGCGCAACGGCGCGCTCACGCTCGGTCTCGAGGGGGAGATCGGGACGGTCGAGGAAGGGAAGTACGCCAACCTCGTCTTCCTGGAAGCGGATCCCACGGCAGGCGTCGAAAACCTCAAGTCCATACGCTTCACACTGAAGCGCGGCGGCCGCTTCGACCGGGACGAATTCGAACTCGGCACCCAACCCTCGCGCCGTCCCTGACCGCGGTCGTCGGGCCGCCCGGCCCGGGCCGCCCCTCGGCCCGCAGGAGCGGGAATACGCCCGGAGCCGGCTGGAGCGGGACATGGAGTGGGACATGGAGCGGGGGAATCTCGATGGTCTCATTGCGTCACGTTCCACGCATTCTTACGCTGTGGATCACATTAACTGTGAGGCTGTGTCATGAGGAACATCACCGTGTCCGTGGATGAAGAGACGCATCGGATGGCGCGCGTCCGGGCCGCGGAGCTGGATACGTCGGTCTCGGCGCTCGTCAGGGGATACCTGAGAAGTCTTGCCGCTGAGGATGGGGTGGCGGCGGGAGGCGACTCGCGTGCCGTGGAGACGCCCAACGAGCGCCGGCGCAGGCTTCTGAAGGAATTGCGCGAAGACATCCGTGCCACCAGCGGGGGCTTCCGGGCGTCCGAAAACATCCCTCGCGACGAGCTTTACGAGCGCCGTGCGGTTCGTTGATACGAACGTCACTCATCTATGCGGCGAGCCTTTCGGCCGAGGAAGCCGGCA
The DNA here is from genome assembly GCF_947581915.1 of Candidatus Palauibacter scopulicola. Lineage (NCBI taxonomy): Bacteria > Pseudomonadati > Gemmatimonadota > Gemmatimonadia > Candidatus Palauibacterales > Candidatus Palauibacteraceae > Candidatus Palauibacter > Candidatus Palauibacter scopulicola. The sequence continues at coordinate 36,758 of NZ_CANPWG010000028.1, read as the reverse complement.
AGCGCCGGGCCGCGCACGCCCTCCTGAATCGAGAAGACCTGGCCCTTTCGGTGCAGGTCCTGCAGGAGTTCTACCACCAGGTCACAAGACCCAGTCGTCCGCACCCTAATCCGTTCTCCGAAGTGCGCTGAATGAAGGTGGGGCCGGGCGGGCGGATCCTCATTGGGATGCTCGCCGGCGTCGTCCTGGGGGCGGTGCTCGGGGAGCGCGTCGGCGCGATCCAGCCGCTGGGCGACCTCTTCATCACCCTCCTGATTCTGGCGGCCGCCCCCCTCGTCTTCTTCAATCTCCTCGCGGGTCTGACCTCGCTCACGGATCTGCGGACGCTGGGGCGGCTCGCGGGCAAGACCGTCGGGTTCTTCCTCACGACGGAACTGGTCGCGCTCTCGCTCGGATTGGGCGCCATGGCGCTCCTCCGCCCCGGCGTTGGCCTGCGGCTCACGGAGACGGGGCCGGAGGCGGTCTCGGGGGCGGTGGGCGAGGCCCCGTCGGTGGGCGATGTCCTCCTCGACATGATCCCGACGAACGTCTTCCGCGCCTTCGCCGAAGGGAACGTGGTGCAAATCGTCATCCTCGCGCTGATGCTGGGGATCGCGACCATGGCGCTGGGGGCCGGCCCGCGCGCTCGCCTCGCCACGCTGTTCGAGGACCTGGCGGGGCTCTTTCGGCGGCTCGTCCACATGATCCTGTGGATCGCACCCGTCGGGATCGGCGCCCTCGTCGCGGTCACGGTGGGCCGCTACGGGGCCGACCTGATCGGCCCGATGGCCCGCTTCCTCGCGGGACTCTGGGGGGCGCAGGTCGTCATCGTGACCGGGTACATGCTCCTGCTCAGCTTCTTCAGCGACTTCCGTCCTGCCCGCTTCCTGCGCGCCACGGGTTCGCTGTGGGCGACGACCGCCGCCACGACGTCCAGCCTCGCCTCGCTCTCCGTCGGTCTGGAGACGGCCGGGCGCCTCGACCTCCCGCGCCGCGTCTACTCCTTCGTCCTTCCCCTCGGGGCGCAACTGAACAAGGACGGGACCTCGGTCATGCTCGCGGCCGTCCTCCTCTTCACGGCGCAGGCCGCCGGCGTCACCTTCTCCCCGGCGGACTTCGTCACCATCCTGCTCCTGGGCATGCTGCTCTCGCACGGGACGGGCGGGGTTCCGGGGGGCGGGTTCGTGGTCGCGCTCATCTACGTGCAGGCGCTGAACCTGCCGATCGAGGTTGCGGCGATCGTGGGCGGGATCTACCGGCTGGTGGACATGAGCAACACGACGGTGAACATCATGGGAGACATGGTCGGCACGGCGCTCGTCGCCCGCTCCGAAGCGAGGCGAGCGTGAGGCGGAGCCCGATGGCGACCCGGAGGCGCCCATGAACCCGGATGTGAGAGCGCTCTTCCCCGGCGCGCGCGAGCAGCCCTACTTCGACATCTCCGCGAACTCACTCATGGCCGAGCCGGTGCGGGCGGCCATCGAGCGTCACCTCGGGGCGAGGATGTCGGGGCGGGGAGACAAGACGGAGATGGTGGCCACCGTCAATCGCGCGCGGGCCTCCTTCGCGTCGCTGATCGGCGCGCGTCCCGACGAGGTCGCGATCACGAAGAACGTCTCGGACGGCCTCAACCTGTTCGGCGCCAGCCTTCCGTGGCGGGCGGGGGACAACGTGGTGCTGTGTCCCGCGCTCGAGCACCCGAACAACATCTACCTCTGGTACAGCCTGGTCCGCACGGACGGGATCGAGGTGCGGCCGGTCGCGCCGGAGGAGGGGCACGTTCCGGTCGAGGCGATGGCCGCGGCGATGGACGAACGAACGCGGCTCGTGACCCTCCCGAGCATCACGTTCGCCCCGGGCTTCGTCACGGACATGAAGGCGATCGCTACGGCGGCCCGCGGCGTCGGAGCGCTGACGCTGGTGGACGCGGCGCAGTCGGTCGGCGCCCACCGCACGGACGTCGAAGATCTCGGCGTGGACGCGCTGGCCGTCGCGGCGCAGAAGGCCCTGCTCTCGGTGTACGGGTTCGGCTTCCTGTATGTGCGGCGCGAGGTGGCCGAGACGCTGACGCCGGTCCACGTGGCGCGCTTCGGGATCGAACTCGACGCGCACGAGACGGCGTACTCGGACGACGAACTCCGCTTCCGACCGGGCGCGCTGCGCTTCGACGTGGGCAACTACAACTACCTCGGGGCGGCGGCCACGGACGCGGCGCTGGACCTGCTCTCCGACTGGGGCGTCGGGCGCGTCGAGCGGCACGTGCGCGGTCTGGCAGCCGACCTGGCGAACGGGTTGCTGGACCTCGGCCTCCCGGTCGTCGGCGGGAGGCCCGGCCCCCACCTGGCGCACATCGTCTCCGTTGGCGAGAGCGGCGGCGGCCGCCACTACACGGCCGACGACCCCGCCATGAACTCGCTTTACGACCACCTGACGGCCGCCGGCATCCGCCTCGCGATCCGCACCGGCATGCTCCGCTTCTCCATCGGCGCCTACAACGACAAGTCCGACATCGACCGCGTCCTGAAGGCCGCTCAAGCCTGGTGCAGCACGAATTGAGACCCCGTTGAAGAGTGATCGGACACTTGGCGCAGCCAGGAACGAACAACTGCGCGGAGAGCTCGATGCCCAAGGTGCGAGAGGCCATACGGCTCGTGACGGCCGACGGCTGGAGACTGGTCCGAACACGCGGAAGTCATCGACAGTATCAACACCCCGAGAAGCCCGGTACGGTGACCATAGCGGGTCGACCGAGCAAAGACTTGGCCCTTGGAACGTGGAGGAGTATCCTCAAACAAGCGGGAATCGGACAGGGGAGGTTGCATTGAAATACGCGGCCGTCATCGAGAAAACCACGAATGGTTACTCCGGTTATGTGCCTGACTTGCCTGGGTGCGTGGCCGCCGGAGACTCATGTGAGGAGGCGGAGAAACTGCTCCGCCATGCGGTCGCCCTCCATGTTGAATCCCTTCGAGAGCACGGAGACCCCATCCCGGAGCCGCAGACTTCGGTTGCGTCGGTCGACGTGCCGGCATAGCAACTGCGGTAGCCGCCCGGCGGCGGTCGGCCTGGCGATACCCCACCTGCCGACAACATTCCCCCAATCAACTGTACGAGCGCCGCTGTGAGGGGTGACGATCATGTCACAGGACCATCGAAGAGAAGAATCTCGAACCCTGTCCGCCGGACGCTTGGATCGGCGGGGGTTCGTGGCGTCGCTGTCGGCGCTCGGGTTGGGCGGGACGGCGCTCCCGGCCGCGCTGTGGGCGCGCACCAACCAGGGGCAGGAGGCCGTGACCCGGGCTGACGTCAGCGCCGCCGTGCGCGTCGCCGGACTCGACTTCAGCGAGGACGAAGTCGAACTCATGGTGGAGGAAGTGAACGCGATGCGGGAGCGGTACGCGCAGCTCCGCACGCTGGGGATGCCGAACTCCGTCGTCCCCGCCCTCCACTTCGATCCCGTGCTTCCGGGGACCTCGTATCCGGCCCCATCCGCGTCGACCGTCTTCCACTACACGCGTCCGCGGGGTCTCGAGCGGCCCGCGGACCTCGATGCCCTCGCGTTTTGGCCGGTGACCGACCTGGCTCAGTTGATCCGCTCCCGGCAGGTGACGTCGACGGAACTCACGGAGATGTACCTGGGCAGGCTGCGCGCCCACGGCGATACGCTGCTGGCCGTGATCGCGCTCACCGAGGACCTCGCCATGCGACAGGCGGCGCGCGCGGACGCCGAGATCGCGCGGGGCTACTACCGGGGTCCGCTGCACGGGATCCCCTGGGGTGCGAAGGACCTTCTCTCCGAAGACGAAACCCTCACGACATGGGGCGCCAGGCCGTACGAGGACCAGTACATCCCGGAAGACTCCACCGTGGGGCGGAAGCTCGAGGAGGCGGGCGCGGTGCTCGTCGCGAAGCTCACGCTGGGGGCGCTGGCGCGCGGGGATGTGTGGTACGGGGGACTGACGCGGAACCCGTGGAACCTCGAGCAGGGGTCGAGCGGGTCCTCCCGCCGGTTCCACGGCGGCCGTCGTGGCGGGGCTCGTCGGATTTGCGATCGGGAGCGAGACGCTGGGCTCGATCGTCTCTCCCTCCACCCGCTGCGGCGCCTCGGGGCTCCGGCCCACCTTCGGGCGCGTGAGCCGGGCGGGGGCGATGGCCCTCTCGTGGTCGATGGACAAGCTGGGGCCGATCTGCCGCAGCGTGGAGGACTGCGCGATCGTGCTCGACGCGATTCAGGGATCGGACGACCAGGATCCGACGGCACGCGATGTGGCCTTCGACTGGGACCCGGAGCGCCCGCTCTCGGAGCTGCGCGTCGCCTACGTGCCCTCGGCCTTCGAGGCGGAGCGGGAGGACGCGGAGTGGAAGGCGTTCGACGAGGCGTCGCTGGAGGTCGTGCGCGGGTTCGGGATCGACCCGGTGCCCGTCGAACTCCCGGACGACCTCCCCTACGACGCGATGCGGATCATCCTCAGCGCCGAGCAGGGGGCGGCCTTCGACGACCTGATCGTGAGCGGGCGGGAGGATGAACTCGTGCAGCAGGGGGAGAACGCGCGCCCCAACATCATGCGCACCGGCCGCATGATTCCCGCGTCCGAATACATCCAGGCGAACCGGGCGCGCACGATCGCCATGCACCGCTTCGCGCGGACGATGGAGGGGATCGACGTCGTCGTCACGCCGAGTTTCGGGGGATCGATGCTCCTGCTCACGAACCTCACGGGCCACCCGCAGGTCGTGATCCCGAACGGGTTTCGGTCGGAGGACGGGACGCCGACGAGCATTTCGTTCGTCGGGAAGCTGTTCGGCGACGCGGAGGCGCTGCGGCTCGCGATGGCGGTGCAGGACGCGACGGAGCACCACCTGCGGCGCCCGCCGCGGTTCGCGTCGTGACGATCGACCTCCGCAGCGACACGGTGACGCGCCCCACGGAGGCGATGCGGGCGGCGATGGCGGCGGCCCCCGTGGGCGACGACTGCTACGGCGACGACCCCACGGTGCTCGAGCTGGAGCGGCGGACGGCGGCGATCCTCGGCAAGGAAGCCGCCATGTACGTGCCGACGGGGACGATGAGCAACCAGCTCGCCCTGCGCGCGCACACCGAGCCGGGCGACGCCGTGCTCATCGGGCCGGGCGCGCACATCTGGTTCGGCGAGGGGGGCGCCCCGTCGCCGATCTCCGGGGTCGTCATCCGGCCGCTCGAGGGCGAACGCGGCATGTTCGGCGCGGCGACGCTGCGGGCGGCGCTCAACCTCGACATGGGGACCGTGCGGGCCCGCATGCAGTCGCCCGTGCGCCTCGTCTGCGCCGAGAACACGCACAACGGGGCGGGCGGCGCCGTGTGGCCGCCGGAGCTCCTGCGCGAGATGCTCGCTGCCGCGCGCGAGGCCGGCCTCGCGACCCACCTCGACGGCGCCCGGCTGTGGAACGCGACCGCCGCCACCGGCATCCCCGAGGCCGAGTTCGCGGCGGGCTTCGACACGGTGAACGTCTGCTTCTCCAAGGCGCTCGGCGCCCCGCTGGGCTCCGCCCTCGCCGGCCCGGCCGACCTCATCGAGCGCGCCCGCCGCTTCAAGCAGCTGTACGGCGGCGGCTTCCGGCAGGCGGGGATCGTCGCCGCCGGCGCCCTGTACGCGCTCGAGCACCACCGCGGGCGGCTCGCGGAGGACCATGCCCGGGCGAGAACGCTGGTTCGCGGACTCTCCGCGATCCCCGGGCTGGAAGTCGACGTTGAAGGGGTGGAGACGAACATCGTCCGCTTCCGGACGACCGCGGTCGACGCGCCGGAGTTCGCGGCCCGCTGCCGCAACGAAGGGGTGCTGCTGAACGCCTACAGCCGGCGGGACCTGCGGGTCATCCCCAACCTCCACACGACGGATGACGATGTGAGGGCGGCACTGGACATCTTCCGCGCGGCCGCCGCGGCCTAGCGCGGCTTACGGATGTGCCCGCCTAGCCTTCTTTTCCGAGCGCGACGGCGACTTCGGCGTCGATCGCGGAGGTGATCTCGTCCGAGCGCTCCGAGCCCAGCAGGACCGCGATCCAGCGGGTGGACTCGTTCGTCCCCAGCACGATGCGGAACATCACCGTGAGCGGCACCGACAGCAGCATCCCCACCGGTCCCAGGACCCATCCCCAGAAGACGAGCGAAGCGAACACGACGAGCGTCGACAGGCCCACGCTGTACCCCATGACCTTCGGCTCGATGAGGTTGCCCCACACGATGTTGACGACGAGGAAGCCGGCCGCGGCGGCGACCGCCGTCCCGACCCCGACCGTGAGCCACGCGACCAGCACGGCGGGCACGGCGGCGATGAAGGACCCGATGTTGGGCACGTAGTTCAGCAGGAACGCGAGCACGCCCCACAGGATCGGGTAGTTGACGCCCAGGAGCGCCATCAGCCCCCACACGCAGAGCCCGGTGCCGAGGCTGACGATCGTCTTGAGCACGACGTAGCGCCGGACCGCGCTCCCGACCTTCTCCCAGTTCTCCCGCGCCTCCATCGCATCCGCCTCGCCCAGGGCGACCCGCACCTTGGTGGGAAAGCTCGAGACCTCGAGCAGCATGAAGACCATCGTGAGGATGATGAGGAGCCCGTTGGCGAGGATGAAGCCGAGGTTCTCGACGAGTTCCCGCATCAGGCCGAGCATCCAGCCCGGCGAGATCGCGATGAGTTCGTCGGTGTCGAGCAGAGGCGACTGGAGCCCGAACCGCACCATGTAGTCGCTCAGCGTGGCCTCCACCGCCTCGATCTGCTCCGCGAAGAGTCGGTCGAGCTGCGCTTCCGAGCGTCCGAGTTCGACGACGGGGGTCGCCAGCAGAGTCCCGGCCACCGTGCCGAGGGCGAGGATGACGAGCACGAGGACGAGGACCGCGACGGACTTGGGAATCCGGTGGTCCGTCATCCAGCGCAGCGGCGTCGAACACAGGATGGTGAGAAACAGCGCGAGCACGAAGGAGACGACGAGCGCGGAGGCGGCCCGCATCCCGGCCACGATGATGACGAAGGCCGCCAGGTTCAGAAGGGTTCGGTGTACTCGTGTCGCGTCGTCACGCATCACACGAGGGTGCGCGCCGGAGCGGGCCGGGGCAACCCCGGAGATGGCGGGCGCCGACGCCGGATCGTCGTTGCAGCGCGCGCCTTTCGGCGGATACTTTCGACCGTCCCCTCGTGACCGAAAACTCCCGGGATGAACGTCCGGGACGAACCGCCGGGAAGAAGCGCTTGATCGAACCGAAGATCCGTGTGCTCGTGGCCAAGCCGGGGCTCGACGGCCACGACCGTGGTGCGAAGGTGATGGCGGCCGCCCTCCAGGACGCGGGGATGGAGGTCATCTACACCGGACTCCACCAGACGCCCGAGATGATCGCCGCCACCGCGCTCCAGGAGGACGTGGACGTCGTGGCGCTCTCGATCCTGTCGGGGGCGCACATGACGCTCTTCCCGCGCGTGAAGTCGCTCCTCGACGGCCAGGGGATGGACGGCGTGCTGCTCACGGGGGGAGGGATCATCCCCGCCGAGGACATGGAGGCGCTGAACGACCTCGGCGTCGGCCGCCTCTTCGGGCCGGGGACCTCGACCGCCGAGGCCGTCGACTACATCCGCGCCTGGTTCGACGAGCACGGGCGCGAAGCCTCCGCGGCGAACGGCTAGCGGCGGCGGTGGGCAAAACCGACGACAGCCGGATGGGCGCGCTCGTGGCCGAACTGCGCGAGCTCGAAGCCCGGATCCAGCGCGGCGGCGGGGAAGCGCGCGTGGCCCGGCAGCACGCCCAGGGAAAACTCACGGCCCGCGAGCGGGTCGACCTTCTCATCGACGAGGGCGGCGGCTTCCTCGAGATCGGCCTCCTGATCGCGCACGACCGGTACGACGGCAAGGCGCCGGCCGCCGGCGTCGTCACCGGGGTGGGCGAGGTCTGCGGGCGCGAGGTCGCGATCGTCGCGAACGACCAGACGGTGAAGGCCGGGAGCTGGTGGCCCGAGACGATCGTGAAGATCCTGCGGGCGCAGGAGATCGCGATGCGGTGCCGCGTGCCGATCGTCTATCTCGTGGACTCGGCCGGCGTGAACCTGCCGTATCAGGGCGGAGTCTTCCCGGGACAGTACGGCGCCAGCCGCATCTTCTACTACAACTCGATCATGCGACACTACCTGGAGGTGCCGCAGATCTCCGCCGTGATGGGCCAGTGCATCGCGGGGGGCGCCTATCTCCCCGCCCTGTCGGACGTGATCGTGATGGTCGAGGGGACGAGCTTCATGGGTCTCGGGGGGCCGAACCTGGTGAAGGGGGCGACCGGGCAGGAGGTCGAGGCCGAGGAACTCGGCGGGGCGCTCATGCACAACCGCGTGAGCGGCGTGGCGCACTACCGGGTGGAGGACGACCGCGCGTGCATCGAGAAGGTCCGCGCGCTCGTCGCCGGACTCCCCGCCGGACTGCGCCCGGACCCCGCCGCCCGACCGCGGGACGCGGCGCGCGCCGCGGAGGAGGCCTACGCCCTCCTGCCCGGCGATCACCGGCAGCCCTTCGACATGGAGGCGGTCCTGGACACGATCCTCGACGAGGGTCCGTTCGATGAGTTCCAGGCGGACCGCGCGCCGGAGATGCTCACGGGCACGGGGCACATCGACGGCTACCGCGTGGGGGTCATCGCGAACCGGCGGGGCATGTTCCGGGGCGAGGCCGGCGAACCGCCGAAGTTCGGCGGGATCGTGTACACGGAGAGCGCCGAGAAGGTGGCTTACTTCATGGAGCTGTGCGACCGGCACGACACGCCGCTCCTCTTCGTGCAGGACGTGAGCGGGTTCATGGTCGGGCCGGAGGCGGAGCAGTCCGGCATCATCCGGGCGGGCGCGCGCATGGTGGAGTCGATGGCGACGGCCCGCGTGCCCAAGATCGTGCTCACGGTCAACCACGCGAGCGGGGCGGGGTATTACGCGATGGCGGCGCAGGGGTTCGACCCCGACTTCATCTTCACCTGGCCGACGGGGCGGATGGGGGTGATGGAGGGAGAGGCCGCCGTGCAGGCCGCGTTCGGACGCAAGCTGGAGGAGGCGGCGGGCGGGGAACTGGACGAGGAGACGGCGGCGGCGATCGCACGGACCCGGGAGAACTACGAGGAGCAGCTCGATGCGAAATACGCGGCGGCGCGCGGCTTCGTGGACGCGATCGTGACCCCGGAGGATACGCGGGCGGTGTTGTCGCTCGCGCTCCGTTGCTCCCTCGGAAACCCGGGGCCGCACCTCGGACCCTTCACGCTTCCGGACCGCCTGTGAACGCGCAGCCAGGGGCGCCGGAAGCCCTCGCGCTCGAGGAGCCATCCGCCGCGGTGGGACTCGAGGAGCGGCCGCTCCCGGCCCGCGCCCGGACCGACGGCAGCCGCCGGGTGCGCGTCGCCTCCGGGCAGGGGTTCTGGGGAGACTGGCAGGAGGCGCCCAAGCTGCAGGTGCGGCGCGGATCGATCGACTACCTGATGCTCGACTACCTGGCCGAGATCACGATGTCGATCATGCAGAAGCAGCGGGACCGGAACCCGGCCGCCGGCTACGCGCGCGACTTCGTGCCCCTGATGGACGACCTCATCCACGATCTCCTCGAGAAGGAGATCCGCGTGGTCTCGAACGCGGGCGGCGTGAACCCGGAGGGGTGCCGGGCCGAACTGGGGTTCGCGTTCGCGGACGAGTCGCTGCCGCGCCGGCCGCGGGTGGCGGTGATCACGGGCGACGACCTGATGGACTCGCTCGACGACCTCCTCGCGGCGGGACACGAACTCCGCCACATGGAGACGGGCGAGCCGCTCTCCACCGTGCGCGACCGGGTGGCCGCCGCGAACGCGTACCTCGGCGCCGAACCGATCATCGAGGCGCTCGGGCAGGGGGCGGACATCGTCGTGGCCGGGCGCTCGACGGACACCGCGCTCACCTACGCGCCGCTCATGCACGAGTTCTCCTGGCCGGCCGACGACTGGGACCGGCTCGCGCACGGGGTCGTCGCCGGGCACATCAACGAATGCGGCTGCCAGGCCTCCGGCGGGAACTCGCTCGTCGACTGGCGGGAGATCGACCTCACGCTGCCGGGCTATCCCATCGTCGAGGCCGAAGAGGACGGGACCTTCGTGGTGACGAAGCACCCGGGGCTCGGCGGGCGGGTGACGTGGGAGACGGTCGCGGAGCAGGTCCTGTACGAACTGGGCGACCCGAAGGAGTACATCACGCCGGACGTGATCGCGGACTTCTCGACCATCCGTCTCCGCGATCTGGGGAAGGACCGCGTGAGGGTCGATGGCGTGGCCGGCCGCTCGCGCACGGACAAGCTCAAGGTGTCCATCGCGTACCACGATGGTTTCAAGGCGGTGGGCGCCCTGACCTACGCCTGGCCCGACGCGGTGGACAAGGCGCGGCGCGCGGACGAGATCCTCCGCGGCCGCCTGCGGCACCTGGGGCTCGAGTTCGACGAGATCCGCACGGAGATCGTCGGCGCCGGCGCCTGTCACGGGCCGCTGGCGGGCGCTCCCTCCGAGGATCTGCCCGAGGTCACGCTGCGGGTCGGCGTCCGCAGTCCGGACCGGCACGCCGTGTCGCGCTTCAGCCGGGAGATCGCGCCCCTCATCCTCGCGGGCCCGCCCACCGTCACCGGCTTCGCGGGCGGCCGCCCCCGCGTTCAGGAGGTCGTCGCCTACTGGCCCGCGCTCATCGACCGCGGCGTCGTGGAGGGCAACGTGAGAGTGGAGACGATGGAGCTGTGAGAGTGCAGTTGAGGGAGATCGCATTCGCCCGTTCGGGCGACAAGGGAGACACCGCGAACGTGGGCCTCATCGCCTTTCGCCCGTCCATTTATCCGATTTTGGTAAAGGAAGTTACCGCTGAACGTGTGAAGTATCACTTCAAGGGAATCTGCGAAGGCGAGGTCGAGCGGTTCGAGCTTCCCAACCTGCGCGCGCTGAACTTCCTCCTCCACCGCTCGCTGGGAGGGGGCGGCACCGTGTCGCTCATGCTCGATGCCCAGGGGAAGACGTTCGCCACCGCGCTGCTGAGGATGGAGATCGACGTGCCGGACCACCTCCTGAACCGGGCGGACTAGGCTCGGCGCGGGGACTCGGAGGCCCTCATGTTCGAATACCTCGAGATCGAGATCGACGACCGGACCGGCGTGAACCGGATCCGTCTCGACCGCGCGGAGCGCCGCAACGCGCTGAGCGGGGCGCTCGTGGCGGAGATCAAGGAGGCGCTCGCGCTCGCCGAGGCGGACGCCCGGGTGCGCGTGATCGGGATCGGAGGGCGCGGCCCGGACTTCTGCGCCGGCGCCGACCTGGCGGAGGTGCAGGCCTCGGTCGAGGAGGGGGTCATGGCCAGCTTGCGGGAGGCGGAGGCGCTGGGCGAACTCTTCACCCTCCTGCGGAAGCTCTCGAAGCCGGTCGTCGCGGTCGTGCACGGCCGGGCGCTGGCGGGCGGTTGCGGTCTCGCGACGGCGTGCGATCTCGTGCTCGCGGCGGAGAGCGCCCGCTTCGGCTACCCGGAGGTGCAGCTCGGTTTCGTGCCCGCGATGGTGACGGCGATCCTGCGCCGGAACCTGGGGGAGAAGCGCGCCTTCGAGTTGATGGCGATCGGAGACACGATCGATGCGGCGGAGGCGTCGCGGCTGGGTCTCGTGAACCGGATCTATGGGGACGCGGCGTTCGAGGCGGAGAGTGCCGCCTTCCTGGCCGAACTCGCGGGGCGGAGCGCGTCCGCGCTCGCGCTCACGAAGAAGCTGCTGTACGGCACGGAGGGGCAGAGCTTCGAGGCGGCGGTGGCCACCGGCGCGCGCGTGAACGCGCTCGCCCGCATGACGGACGACTGCCAGTCCGGCATCCGCCGGTTCCTGGATCGCGGGGGGAAACGGGAGAAAGGGGAGTGAGCATGAGCGAGAACGGCGCGGCTTCGGCGTTGGGGTCGGGCTTCCTGTGGCGGGTCGGGGCGCTTGGCGCCGGCGCGTCGGGCATCGTCCTCCTCGCGACGGAAGGGGCGCCGCTCACCCTCGCCGTCCTCCTGCTCATCGCGGCGCTCGCCGCGGCGGGCGTGCTGCTGGGCGGCGGCGCGCACGGCGCCGCGGTCGAGGGCCCGCTCGACCTCAGCGCCCGCCTCGGGCTCGGGTTGCTCGGCGGCCTCCTCGGGGCCGCGGTCTCCGCCGTGGCGCGCACGGTCGTGGCGACGTTCGGCTCCATCGGCGCGGTGAGCATGGGACTGACCTCCGGATGGACGGGGGCGGAGTTCCTGTCGCACCTCGGCAGCGGCGCGGTCTGGGGCCTCATGCTCGGCGTGCTCTACACCTATCTCGCCGGCTCGCCCGCCGCCCGCGGCGCGACCTTCGCGCTGGCGCCGACCCTGTACGTCGTCATCCGGCTCGGCCTCGGCGAGCCCGCGCTCGACTTCGCCAGAGGGGACCTCCCGCTGGTGTCCGCGCTCGCGCTCTATGCGGGGCGGGGCGTGTTCGCCGTCTTCTCCATCCTCGCGGTCAACGTGCTGTGGGGGGCGATCGCCGGCGCGACCCTCGGCTGGGGGGAAGCGGGCGACGAGACCCCGGCCGCCCGCCCGATCGACGAATAGCGGAGTGAACGACCCGGCGGGGGCGTCGACGGCGGGCCGCGACTGGTGGCTCCGGCTGCAGGTCGGACTCGGCCTGGCCGGGGGCGCCACGTGGTTCATCGGCGCGTTCACGGAGCAGGACTTCGTCGCCGGCGTTGGCTGCGGCCTCCTCGTCGCTGCCGTCGTCCTCCGCCTGGGGCGCACGAGAGCCTGACCCGGCCCCGGGGGTGGATCCCGCGTTGATCCCGCGTTGACCGCGCGGCGCATCGAGGGGTGTGACGACCGACGACAGCACCGGCGCGGGGCGCCCCGTGGCCACCCTCGACGATGCGCGCGACCTCCTCAGGGACCGGTTCGGCTACGACGATTTCCGTCCCGCCCAGTCGCGCGTGGTGGAGGCGGTGCTCAGCGGACGGGACACGCTCGCGGTGCTGCCGACGGGCTTCGGCAAGTCCGTGTGCTTCCAGATCCCCGCCCTGCTGCGTCCGCGGGCCACGCTCGTCGTCTCGCCGCTCATCTCGCTCATCGAGGATCAGGTCGCCGGGGCCGAGCGCCGGGGCATGCGCGTGCTCGGCTGGACGAGCGCGACCCCGCGGCAGGAGGTGGACGAGGCCCTGGAGCGCGCCCGGCTCGGCGAACTCGACCTCCTGTACCTGGCGCCCGAGCGCCTGGAGAACCGGGCCGTGTGCGATCGTCTGCGCGAAGTGGGCGTGGCGGGCATCGCGGTCGACGAGGCGCACTGCGTGTCCCAGTGGGGGCACGACTTCCGTCCGTCGTACCTGCGGATCGGGCGGGCGAGGGAGAGGCTGGGCCGCCCCCCGCTGACGGCCCTCACGGCGACCGCGACGTGGCGAACGCGGCGCGAAATCGAGCGGTTCCTGGGGATGGAAGGGCCGATCCGCATCTTCGTGCCCGCGAACCGGCCGAACCTGCGCTACTCCGTGGAGATCGCCCCGGATGTGCGCGAGGCCTACCGGCGCGTGCGGCGCGAGGTGGCGGCGTGCGGGGGAGCATCGGCGGTCGTCTACGCGCGCACGCGGGGACTCAGCGCGCAGCTTGCGATCGCGCTCTCGAGGATGGGCGTGCCGAGCGCGCCGTACCACGCGCGCCTGCCGATCGAGCGGCGCCAGGCGACGCAGCGGGCCTTCCTGGACGGGAGCATTCGCGTGGTTTGCGCCACGACCGCGTTCGGCATGGGGATCGACCACCCGCACGTGCGCCTCGTCGCGCATCTCGGCGCCCCGGGGTCGCTGGAGGAGTACGTCCAGGAAGCGGGTCGCGCCGGCCGTGACGGCGAACCGGCGCGCTGCGCGATGGTCGCGATCCGCGGGAAACGCCGCCGCGCCCTTCCGTTCGGCCGGCGCGAGCGTCCCCGGCCGGGCAGCCCGCCGCCCGGCTCCGACCGGGCCGCCGCCCACGCCGAACGGCAAGCCGCCATGCAGGCCTACATCGAAACCCCCACCTGCCGCCGGGCGGCCATCGCCGCCTACTTCGGCGAACGCGCTCCGGTCTGCGACGGCTGCGACAACTGCGATCGCGACCGGGCCGCGCCCGCCCGCACCCCCGGTCGGAGCGTCAGAAGGACCACGACACGCCGAAGATGGCGATCACGGGGAGGGAAGCGAGCGGGGCGGGACGCGTGAGTTGCTGGTCCGACGTGGTCTGGTAGAAGAGCGCGTCCCGGCGATCCAGCGCGTTGAGCACCCGCACATACGGGGCGATCACGACGGACGAGCGGCCGATGCTCGCGACCCAGCGTCGGGAAATCTCGGCGTCGACCCGGAGATACGAATCCTCCGGCGCCCCGGAGAGCACCGGCAGGGGATCGTCACCGCTCGGCGCGCCCTTCTCCTCGCCTCCTCCGGTCACCGACGCGAAGGACAGGCCGGCCCCGTAGGCGAGCCGGATCCCGAAGTCGAACTCGCGCACGTTCGAGGAGAGCCCGCCGCTGAGGAGTTGCCGGCCCACGAACGGGGTGTCCTCGGCCGGATCGGTCGTCCACACGAACGCGATCGAGTAGCCGATCCAGCCTCGGATCGGACCCTCCTTCGCCTGCAGCCACAGATCCCCGCCCCAGGAGTAGAGCTGGTTTGCGTCGGGGAGATCGTCGAAGGACTTGAGGTAGGCTTCGACGCCGACGTCGACGCCGTTCTCGAGCGCGTTCTCGAATCCGACCACCAGATGGGAGGCGCCCGCGATACTGGACCCCGGCGTCGTCGGCGGGATGTAGTCGGGGTCCAACGTGGGTAGGACGCCGCCGATGGTGGGTCCGGTGAGGTCTCCCGAGAGGATGGATTCGGGTCCGCGCACCACCTGGTAGAACCTCCCGGCGGAGACGCGGAGGTCCGCCGCTTCCGTAAGGTGCCAGGTGACGGTGCCCCGCGGCGCGAACTTCGCGCGGCGGGAGGGGGCGAAATAGCTGGTCCGGAATCCCCCCCTCACCTCGACTTCGGGGGCCACTTCCCAGATGGCCTCGCCCCAGCCGGCCACCACGTCCGCGCGCCGCACCGCGTGGGTCAGGTCGTGCGCCGTTCGGCCACCGAGTACGGTTCTCCGGTCCACGACCGTCTCGTACGAGTCGAAGCCGCCGCCCGCGGCCCAGCGGAATTCGCGGCCTCCCGACTCGAACAGCGCCTCGGTGCGGGTGCGTACGGTCCGTGCAATGACGTCCGCGAACGAGACCTCGAAGTCGAGTTCCTTGTCGCGCGGCAACGGCAGGCCCGTGCCGAACCGCCCGTGCGCGCCCCGCAACGTGAACGTCCCGTTGCCCAGCGGAACGCGATAGCTCGCCGACCCCGCCAGGTTGCCCCAGTAGGCCGACTCCACCGCCCCGGCGTCCTCCAGGCGACCGATGTCGAGCAGCACGGACTCGCGGTTCCAGAACCCGGTGGCCGTAAGCTTCCCAGGCCCCAGGCGATAGTCCAGCCGACCCAGGAGGTCGCCGTACCCGTACGGCATCTCGCGCCCGTTCGTGATGACCCGATAGCCGAGCCCGTGCAGCGCCCGGCCGCTGAGGAGCACTCGCCCCGCGGGTCCGACCGGGCCCTCCGCCCGCAGGGTGCCGCCCAGGAGGTCGGCCGCGCCGGCGACGCGGAACCTCTCCGCGTCTCCCTCCCGGATCTTGAGATCGAGGACATAGGAAAGTCCCCCGTCGTAGCGCGCCGGCGTGCCGCCGATGTAAAGGGACGCTTCGTCGAGCACGCCGTCCGGGAAGGCGTCGAGGAGTCCGCTGAGGTGGAACGGCGCGTAGACGGGCGCGCCATCGAGCAGCACGAGCTTCAGGTCCGACGCGGCGCCCCGCACGTAGAGCACGCTGGTCGGATCCGCGGGATCGATGCCGGTTTCGTCCAGCGTCAGACCCGCCTCCGCCACGCCTGGAGATGAATCCAGCGCGCGGAGCTCCGTTTCTCCTTCCTCCCGGAACCCGTCGCGGGTGAGGCCCGGAGCGGGCAGCCGCCGCGCGAGGATGTGGGCGAACAGGCTCGGCATCGCGACGGGCCGCCGCTCCAGAGCCAGGTCGAGCGGGACGTCGCCGCCCGCCGGCACCAGGATGCTGGCGGCGAGCGGGTCGCGATCCAGCGCGCGCGCGACGAGATGGATGGGGCCCGCCGGAAGCCCTTCCGCCCGGTAGAAACCGTCGTCGTCCGTGACGAGGAACCAGGAAAACGCGGGAAAGCGGACTTCCACCGAAGCGGCTGCGATCGGCGTCTGGGATTCGGCGCGCAGCACGCGGCCGAACACGGCGCCAACAACCGGCGCGTCCTCGGGAGGGGGGGGCGGTGGGGGATCCTGAGCGAGAACCGGCGGAGCGAAGAGGCAGGTCGAAACGGGGCCGAGGAGCAGTGCGAATCGCCACGGATGGGAGACGGGCCCCGACCTTCGGTGCATGGGCTTCGTCATCCCGGGATCCACCCCTCAGGCTGGCAGTCCGTCAGGTCATCGTCGTCCGCCGCGGCGGCGTCCGGTGCCTGCGCTGCTACCCGTCGGTGCCGAGAAAGATCTCCACGCGACTCTCAGCCGCCGAATCCGTGCGCCGCAACTCGCCGCCCTCGAGGCGGACGACCTCGCTCTCATCGATGATTACAGAACCGGTCGCGGCGTTCCGCGGCAAGGTCACGCGGATCTCATCCGCCGCCCCCGCAACCTCGATGACGCCCGGCTCCACGTGGAAGCTCGCGTCACGGGTCTCCACCGTGGCCGTCTCTTCGTCGGACAGCTCGACCGTCAACCGCGTGCCTTCGTGCCCGCCGACCACCATGATGCGCACGGCGCCGTCGCGGGGGTCCACCGACACCCGGGAGGGTCCGGCGTCCCCGGCAACCTGGGAATCGCCCGCGATCCAGGCCGCAACGGCCTCGATCCCGCCGTCGACCCAGCCCCGGACCGGCGATCCCGGCACCGCGTACGCGCCCGCGGCGACGAGAAGCGTGATCCCCGCGGCCACCGCGACGGAGCGGCGGCTCAGCCTCGCCCAGCGTCGCGCCCGCGCGCTTGCGAGAGACGCCGGCGCCCGGCGCGCGGCTTCGCGCAGCGCCGCCGGCATCCCGGCCCGCGATTCCGGCGCCGAAAGCAGGTCGAGCGCCGCCGTCGCACGCCGCGTCGCGAAGCGCATCTCATCGAGGCGCGCCCGGGAATCCGGGCACGCCGCCACGCGCTCTTCGACGGCTCTCCGTTCTGCTGTGGTCAGCTCACCGTCGAGCAGCGCGAGCAGCGCTCCGTCGTCGACATGTGGCTGTTCACGCGTAGACATACTCAATCCTCACTATTTTCAACGCAGATTTCCAGTCGCATCCCGCAGATTTCCAGTCGCATCCCGACCGGTCACCCATCGTCCCCCCTCACCGGCCCCGACCGGTCTCGTCCTCCACGATCCGCGGATCCAGCGCCTCCGTGAACCGGCGCAGCGCCCGTGCAAGCAGCGTTCCGACCGATCCCGGCGCGACTTCGATCACTTCGGCGATCTCGGCGTACCGGAATCCTTCCTCTCTCATCAACAGCAACCGACGGTCGCGTTCGGGCATCTCCGCCAGCGCGGCGCGCACCGCCGCGACCCGTTCAGCCCGCAAGACCGGCTGATCCGGCGACTCGACCGGATCGTGCGCGAGATCGGTCTGGTCGTAGCGCTGCGACAGCAACCTTCGCCGTCGCGCGCTCATGCGAGCGTCGTCCCGCACCAGGTTCGTCGCCACCGTGAACAGCCAGCGCCGCACCTCCTCGTCCGGAAGCGTCTGTTCCAACAGCCGAACGAACGCCTCCTGTACGACATCCGCCGCAAGGTCGGCGTCACCCACCAGCCGGTCGACATACCGAAGGAGTGGCGTCCAGTGGTTCTTGTATGCCGCCTCGAAGTCCACGGTTTTCTCCTCCACACCGTTTCCGGTACGCGAAGAGCGCCGCGGGCTTGCACCCTTGCCATCCATAGGGTCAACGCCTGCCGGCGCCCGATCGTGACGCGTCCGGCCCTTCCAGATCTCCCGTTTCTGCCAGACGTTTCGGCGGGAGGCCCGCCTCCGGTACGTTAGGCACGCGGCGTCCCGAAGTCACAGCCCGCCCGCCGCCGGGCCACGCACCCGATCCTGGCGCGCAAGTGAGAAGTCCTGATTTGCGGCGCCGGCCGCACGCACCGAACAGAGGAGTGAATGGGAGACCCGAGTTTCCAACTGGAAGACCATCACGAGATGATCCGCGAGATGGTGCGGGAGTTCGCCAAGGCGGAGATCGCGCCCGTCGCCGCCGGCTACGATGAATCGGAGGATTTTCCGTGGGATACGGGCGCCCTCATGTCCGAACTGGGGCTGTTCGGGATTCCCTTCGAGGAGGAGATCGGCGGCGCCGGCATGGACCTTCTCGCCGCGTCCATCGCCGTCGAGGAACTCGCGCGCGTGGATGCGAGTCACTCGATCATGATCGGGGCGCACATGAGCCTGGCCGCGACCCCGATCGCGCGCTGGGGGACGGATGCACAGAAGGAACGTTTCCTCCGCCCTCTCGCGAGCGGCCGCGTGCTCGGCGGATTCGGGCTCACGGAGCCGGGGTCGGGTTCCGACGCGGGCGCCATGCGGACGACGGCCCGGAAGGCAGGGGACCGCTGGATCCTCAACGGCCGCAAGACGTGGATCACGCACGGGGGGGTGGGAGAGGTGTTCGTCGTCGGCGCCCTCACGTCCCCCGAGAAGGGTTCGCGCGGCATCACGGCGTTCGTCCTCACCAAGGAGACGTGCGATCTCGAAGACGCCGCGCGCGTCGGGTTCGGCCACTCCGAGGATCTCGAGCCGATGCCGGGCTTCAGCGCCGGGCAGAAGCTGCGCAAGCTGGGCTGGAACGCTTCCGACACGCGCGAACTCACGCTGGAGGACGTGGAGGTTCCGGAGGAGAACGTGCTCGGCGAGGTGGACCGGGGTTTCCCCGTCTTCCTCGACACCCTGGACGGCGGACGGGTCGGGATCGCCGCCCACGCGATCGGGATCGCGCAGGGGGCGCTGGACGAGACGGTTCGCTACACCGGCGAGCGGAAGCAGTTCAGCAGGAAGATCCACGACTTCCAGGGCGTCCGCTTCATGCTGGCCGAAGCGCAGACGCGCATTCACGCGGCGCGGCTCATGATGCACCACGCGGCGCGCCTCCGGATGGCGGGGGCGAAGCACAAGAAGGAGGCCGCGATGGCCAAGCTCTTCGCCTCGGAGACGGCGATGGACGTGACGACGATGGCGGTGCAGTTGCACGGCGGGTACGGCTATTCCCGCGAGTATCCCGTCGAACGGATGATGCGCGACGCGAAGATCACGGAGATCGGCGAGGGGACGAGCGAGATACTGAAGATCGTGATTTCAAGGGAGATGCTGCGCGAAGCGGGCTCCCTCGATTAGTTTGGGGGAGCGGTTCGGCCATGCGTTACGGCCGTAAGCGAAAGAAACCGGGCAGTAACGGAGAGATACACGAACCCCCGGCAGCGGCCGGCGGTTCGCAGCGAAGAATCGAGCCTTACAGGATGCCAGCCCCCTGGTAGCACAATCGGGCGCGGCGACCCCGTGCGCGTGCTGACGTGCGCCGCGAGATCGTCGTAAACGCCACGACCCGCGAGAAACGGGTCGCGATCTTGGAAGACCGCAAGCTCGTCGAGCTGCTGTACGAACGGCCCGACGAGCGCCGCATCGCCGGCGATATCTATCTCGGTGCGGTCGAGGCGATCGTGCCCGGGCTTCAGGCCGCCTTCGTCGACATCGGCGCCGAGAAGTCCGCCTTCCTGCACGCCTCCGATCTACAGTCCGACGAAGATCCCGACGAAAACGGGAACGAGGGGCGGGAACGAAACGGGGGGCGCCGGAGGGGGCGCAACGAGAACGCACCCCGCATCGAGGAGGCGATCCGCAAGGATCAGACGCTCCTCGTCCAGGTCGTGAAGGAACCGATCGGCACGAAGGGGGCCCGCGTCACGACGCAGGTCTCGCTCCCGGGCCGCTTCCTCGTGTATATCCCGGACTCCTCCCACGTGGGCGTCAGCCGCAAGATCGGCGACCGGGAGACGCGCGCCCGCCTGCGGCGCATGGTGCGGGACATCCTCGGCGACGACGGCGGGGTCATCGTCCGGACCGTCGGCGAGGAGCTGACGAAGGAGGCCTGCGAACGGGAACTCAAGTCGCTGCGCAAGACGTGGCGCAAGGTGCGGCGCCGGCAGAACGGGATGAAGGCGCCGGCCCTCGTGTACCAGGACGCGCGGCTGACGTCCGGCATCATGCGCGATCTGTTCAGCGACCGGATCGACCTGCTCACGGTGGATTCGGCGGAGCTGTACCACGAGATCCGCTCCTACCTGGGACAGGTGGACCCGGACCTGCTCGAGCGCGTGAGCCGGTACGACGGCGCGGCTCCCATCTTCGACGAGTTCGGGATCGAGGAGGAGATCCGGCGCGCGTTCCGCCGCACCGTGCACCTGAAGTCCGGCGGCCACGTCGTGATCGAACAGACCGAGGCCCTCGTCTCGATCGACGTGAACACGGGCCGCTACACGGGCCGCCGGGACCCGGCGAAGACCATCCTCAAGACGAACCTCGAGGCGGCGGGAGAGATCGCCCGCCAGCTCCGTCTGCGCGACGTGGGCGGGATCATCGTCATCGACTTCATCGACATGAACGAGGAGGAGTCGCGCAACAAGGTCGTGCAGCAGATGCGGACGCTGCTCGGCCACGACCGCGCGCGCACGAAGGTGTTCGGGCTCTCCGAACTCGGCCTGCTGCAGCTCAGCCGGCAGCGCGTGAGCCCCAGCCTGCACCAGCGGATGATGGAACCGTGTCCTTACTGCGAGGGCTCGGGGAGAATCCTCGCCTCGGAGACGGTGGTGCGCCGCCTGGAGCGGGCGCTTGACCGCGTCGCCGCGGCCGGCCGGGAGAGCGGGATCACCATCCTCACGCACCCGGTGATCGCCCTCCACCTGCTGGAGCGCGAACGCGAGTTCCTGGGCCGGATGAGGGACAGCGGCGGGATCGCGATCGATCTGCGCGACGACCCTCTGCTCGGGCTCGACGAGTTCCGGCTCCTCGCCCATCCGGCCGACGCCGACGTCACGAAAAAGTATATTTCGAGCTAGGAGCCCACTGCCCCATCGCCGGCCGTGACGTCGGGTCGGATGCACGCCGTTTTGTTTGACACATCCGCCCGCCGCGGGTAATCTCAGCGGCTCGCAATTCGTGGAATTCCAGCGGTGATCTGACGATATGTACGCGATTTTCAAGGCCCAGGGGAAGCAGTTTCGAGCGGTGGAGGACGCGGTGCTCCGCATCCCCTCCCTCGAGGCCGAGCCCGGGGACACGGTCAAGTTCGACGACGTGCTGCTCGCCGAGCAGGACGGGGATGTTCACGTCGGAGCGCCGTGCGTGGCGGGCGCCTCGGTCGCGGCCGAGGTAGTGAGCCACGGGCGCGGCGACAAGATCGTCGTCTACAAGATGAAGCGGCGGAAGGGCTACCGGCGGAAGCAGGGGCACCGCCAGGGCTACACGGAGATCCGCATCCTGGGCATCGATCTGCCCGACGAGCCGCGGGAGGCGGCGGCGAAGCCGGTGGCCGCGGAGCCCAGGCCCAAGGCCGCTCCGAAGCCGAAGGCCGCCCCGAAGGCCAAGGCCACGCCCGCACCTGCGGCTCCGGAAGCCGAAGCGGCTCCGGAAGCCGGGGCCCCCGAGCCGGCGGCGGTGGACATCACGCCCGTCGCGCGGAAGCTGGCGGAGGAGCACGGACTCGACCTGGGCGCGATCGAGGGGACGGGCAAGGACGGCCGCATCCTCAAGAGCGATGTGGACAAGGCCATTGCGGCGAAGGAAGGCGACTGATGGCGCACAAGAAAGGTGTCGGCTCGAGCCGCAACGGACGCGATTCGAACCCGCAGTACCTCGGCGTCAAGAAATACGGCGGCGAGCACGTGGTCGCGGGCAACATCCTCATCCGGCAGCGGGGCACGCCGTTCCACCCGGGCCGCAACGTCGGCCGGGGGAAGGACGACACGCTGTTCGCGCTCGCCGATGGACAGGTCGAATTTCACCGCCGGCGAGGCCGCCGCTTCGTCAGCGTCGTGACGCCGGCGTCCTAGCGTCGCGACACCGGCCCGCCGCGCGCTCGCAGCCGCACCGCCACCGGCTGCAGCCGCGCCGGGCCGTCCCCGCCGCCCTCAGGAGCCCCTGAACTCGGGCTTCCGCTTCTCCAGGAAGGCGCCTACGCCCTCCGCCATGTCGTCCGTCGAGAAGAGGAGCGAGAACCAGCTCCGCTCGAACTTCAGCCCCTCATCCAGCGGCATCCGCCGCGCGGCGAGGATGGACTCCTTGGCGGCCTGAAGCGCGACCGGGCTGCGGCTCGCGATGTTCGAGGCGAGTTCCATCACGTGAGCTTCGAGCTCCTCGGGCGCGACGGCCGCCTCCACGAGGCCGATCTGCTCGGCCTTCTCCCCCGGGATCAGTTCGCCGCTCATCACGAGCCGCATCGCCCAGCCCTCGCCCACCAGCCGCGGGAGCCGCTGCGTGCCGCCGGCGCCGGGGATGAGCCCGAGGTTGATCTCCGGCTGGCCGATGCGGGCCGCCGTCGAGGCGACGCGCATGTCGCACGACATGGCGAGTTCGCACCCTCCGCCCAGGCAGAACCCGTTGATCATGGCGATGACGGGCTTGGGGAAGGACTCGATCGCGCTGTACATGTCGCCGCGCGTCATGCTGCGGTACTGCTCGACGGGACGCGCGTCCTTGAACTCCGAAATGTCGGCGCCCGCGATGAACGAGCGGTCGCCCGCTCCGGTGATCACGACGACGCGTACGTCGTCGTCGCCCGCGAGGCGATCGAGCGCGGCGAAGATGGCGCAGCGGACGGCGCCGTTCAGCGCGTTGAGCTTCTCCGGCCGGTTGACCGTGAGCTTGGCGATATGTCCGTCGAGCTTCTCGACGAGAAGAACGTCACTCATGACGACTCCAGGCTACAGGTTGGCTGCCCGCGGGTCGAACGCTATCACGGGGGATCATCCGATACCACCCGAACCGGTCCCTCCCCGGCTCAGTTCGCAAGCACGCGCGTGAGGGCCTTGGCCGCAGCCTCCCGGTCACCTTCGGCCAGCCCGCCGACTCTACGGAGGATCAGGGAGTGATCGAGGGTGAACAGCTTGAAGCGAACGCGGCACGGGACGTGAAGGCCGGCCTCCCGCCAGCGCCGGATCGACACATCGCTCGGCCACCCGGCGCGGGTCGTGGTGATCATCGCCAGGATCGACTGTTCGTGTTCCGCGTGGAAGCTCTCCGACGAAACGACGAGCGCCGGCCGCCGCCGGGACGCGAGCCTGTCCGTGAAGGGGAAGGGAACGACGACGACATCGTACGGCTCAAAGGTCACGCCAGGCGTCCTCGTCCTCGCGGGAGACCCATTCGTTCAATCCCTCCGATACGGCGTGCAGGTAGCCGTCGCGGTTGGGTGAGATCTTGTGAACCAGCAGGTGATCGTCCTCGATTTCGAACGACAGGAGATCGCCCTCCGAGAGATTCGCCTGCTCGCGGATCCTCTTCGGGATCGTAGTCTGCCCGCGGGCCGTGATCCTTGAGACTTCCATCGCTCGCTCCCCTCGCTCGCTCCCTCGCTCATCCACGGCGGAGTCCGACGATTCAGAAAGTAGGAAAATCTGAATCGGCGTGCACCCGCCCGCCGTGTCGACGTGCGGCCGTCGGGGAGCGAAGCGTCTACGCTTCGTGGGTGGTGCGGCCGCCGACGACGGTGCGGACGACTTCGATCTCCTTGATTGCGTACGGGTCGGCCGTGTGGGGATCGTCGCCCAGGATGACGTAATCCGCCAGCTTCCCCCCGGTGATCGAGCCCTTGATGTGCTCCTCGAAAGAGGCGTGCGCCCCGTTGATCGTGCAGATGCGAAGCGCCTCGGGGACGGAGATTCTCTGGCTCGGGCCCCACTCGCGCCCCTGCATGTCCGTGCGCGTGACCATGCTCTGGATCGCCATCAAGGCCTCGAACGGGCCCGGCGGGTAGTCGGAGGCGCCCGCCACGGGGATGTCGTAGTCGAGGAAGCGGCGGTGCGCGAACATCCATTCCATCTTCTCCGCCCCGTACTCGCCCCACTTGTTCCCGTGGAAGTGGATGTAGGTGTAGAAGGGGGTGGGGATGGCGCCGACGTCCTTGATGCGCTGGAGGAGCGGATCGTCCACGAGCGAGCAGTGCTCGAGGCGGAAACGGGGGTCGGCCTGCGGTATCTCGCGCTGGACTCGCTCGTATGCGTTGAGGCACATGTCGATCGTCTTGTCGCCGTTCGCGTGGATCGCGATCTGGAAGCCGGCGCGGACGGCGTCGTCCACCGCCCGGTCGATGTCCTCCTGGGTCATGGTGCTGATGCCGTAGTCATCCGGACGGCCCACGTACGGGGTGCGCATCGCCATCGTGCGCTCCGAAGCGGAGCCGTCCGCGCTGTACTTGACCGCGCCGATGCGCAGGTTCTCGTCTCCGAAGCCGGTGCGAACCCCCGCCTGCTTGAGCGCCGAGAACAGCAGGCTGCCCCCGGAGGGGAAGTAGTACATGCGGAAGCGGAGGTCCCCCGCGTCGTAGGCGTCCTGCAGCGCGGTCAGGCCCTGGCTGTTCCCGCCCGTCTCGTGAACTGACGTGATGCCGGCCGCGGACATCAGTTGGCCGATGAGGGCGACGCCCGCCTGGCGGTCCTCCCGCGTGCTCCCGCCGGGGACGAGGCGCTGCAGGGGGCGGCGCGCGAGCGAGGCGACCTTGCCCGTGAGTTCGCCGTCCTCGCGGTAGAAGTGCCCGCCGGTCGGGTCGGGCGTGTCCACGGTGATCCCGGCCAGTTCGAACGCCTTCGAGTTGTAGACGCTCGTGTGCCCGCCCCGGTGCGTGACCTGGACGGGGTGGTCGGGGACGGCCTCGTCGATGTCGCGCCGGTTGAGCGGGCGCCCCTCCTCGATCTTGGTGTCGTCGTAGAGGAAGCCGACGACCCACTCGCCGGGAGGCGTGTTCTGCGCGCGCTCGCGGAGCGCGGACTTCATCCCCTCGATCGTGCGGATGTTCATGTCCACCTCGGTGAGGTGGCGCATGCCCGCGGAGGAGGGATGGTTGTGGGCGTCGATGAAGCCGGGGACGACGGTGCCGCCGCCCGCGTCGATGCGCTCGGTGCGCGGCCCGATGAGGTTGGCGATGTCGTCGTTCGAGCCCGCGGCGAGGAAGCGGCCGTTCCTCACGGCGAGCGCCTCCGCCCGCGGGTTCGCGTCGTCCACCGTGTAGACGGTCGCGTTGGTCACGACCTGGTCGGCGTGATGGGCGGCGCCGTCGCCGGCCTGTCGGCCGCCCCCGCCCGGCGTCCCGCAGCCCGCCAGGGCCGCGCCCCCGGCCGCGAGCCCGGAAAGGGCCATGAACTCCCGGCGATTGACCTCGCTCATCTTCGCCTCCTCAGGCTTCGTAGGTGGCGCGCCCGCCGACGACGGTGCGCAGGATCTCGATCTCCTTGATCGCGAACGGGTCGACGGTGTGCGGGTCCTCCGCGAGGATCACGAAATCCGCCAGCTTGCCCGCGGTGATCGATCCCTTGATCCCTTCCTCGAAGGAGGCATGGGCTCCGTTGATGGTGCAGACGCGGAGCGCCTCCTCGACCGTGATCTTCTGGCTCGGACCCCACTCGCGCCCCTGCATGTCCGTGCGTGTGACCATGCTCTGGATGCCCATCAGCGTCTCGAACGGCCCCGGTGGATAGTCGGAGGCGCCCGCCACGGGGATCCCGTAGTCGATGAACCGGCGGTGCGCGAACATCCATTCCATCTTCTCCGCCCCGTACTCGCCCCACTTGTTCCCGTGGAAGTGGACGTAGGTGTAGAACGGGGTGGGGATGGCGCCCACGTCCCGGATCCTGCGCAGGAGATCGTCGTTCACGAGCGAGCAGTGCTCGAGGCGGAAGCGGGGGTCGGCCTGCGGCAGCTCCCGCTGCGCGCGCTCGAAGGCGGTGAGGCACATGTCGATCGCGAGGTCGCCGTTCGCGTGGATCCCGATCTGCCACCCGTTCCGGACCGCGTCGTCCACCGCGTGGTGGATCGCCTCCTGGTTCATCGTGAGGATCCCGTAGTCGTCCGGGCGCCCGACGTAGGGCGTGGACATGGCCATGGTGCGCTCGGAGGCGGAGCCGTCGGCCCCGTACTTGATCCCGCCGATTCTCACCCACTCGTCCCCGAAGCCGGTCCGGATGCCCGCTGCCTTGAGGTTGGCGAAGAGGAAGGAGGCGTCGCCGGCGTTGGGGAAGACGTAGGCGCGGAAGTGGAGTTCGCCCGCCTCGTAGGCGTCCTGATAGCTCACGAGATCGTTGCCGGCGCCGGTCTCGTGGACGGAGGTGAGGCCGGCCGCCGCCATGCGTTCGCCGATGAGGCGGATGCTCTCCTGCCGCTCCGCGCGGGTCGTGCCGGCGGGGATAAGGCTCTCGAGTGGTTCCTTGGCGAGTTCGGCTACGCGTCCGGTGAGTTCGCCGTCCTCCCTGTAGTACTTGCCGCCGGGCGGGTCGGGGGTCTCGACGGCGATGCCGGCGAGTTCGAACGCCCGGGAGTTGTAGACGCCGGTGTGGCCGCCACGGTGCGTGACGGAGACAGGGTGGTCCGGGACCGCGTCGTCGATGTCCGCGCGGGTCAGCGGACGCCCGTCCTCGAGCTTCGTGTCGTCGTAGAGGAAACCCTGCACCCACTGGCCCGGCGGCGTGTTCTGGGCGCGCTCGCCCAGCGCGCTCTTGATCGCGTCGATCGAACGGACGTCGAGGCTCACCTGCTTGAGGTGCTTCGTGCCGGAGTAGAAGGGATGGTTGTGCGCGTCGATGAAGCCCGGGACGACCGTCTGGCCGGCGGCGTCGATGACGTCCGTGCCCGGGCCGATGAGGTTCGAGACGTCGTCGCTCGAGCCCACGGCGAGGAAGCGGCCGCTCTTGACCGCGAACGCCTCGGCCCGCGGTACGTCGTCATCCACCGTGTAGACGGTTGCGCCGCGCACGACGATGTCCGCGTGACCTCCCGCCGCGCCCGCCCCGGCCGATCCGCCGCCGCCCGGTCCCGCGCACCCGGCCGTGGCCGCGCCACCCGCGGCCAGCCCCGTGAGCGCCATGAAGTCGCGCCGCGTGAAGTCGCTCATCTCGCCCCCCTGATCGGTGCCGCCCGGGATCCCGCGCTGCCCCGTGCGCCGGCTCGCGCTTTGCCGGCTGTTGCGTAGCCGAATCTTACTTTAGCTCGACGAGTTGTTCGGGGTCCACGCGCACGACGATGTAGGTGATCGTCTCGGTGATCTCGCTGAAGCCGTGCGGTGAGCCCGCCGGGATGATGAGCATGTCGCCGGGTCCGATCTCCTGGCTCTCGCCGCCCACGATCCCGCCCACGGCACTGGGTCCGGTGAGCGTGCGCACCGTCTGTCCTTCCGGGTCCAGCTCCCGCGCGTTCGAAAGTTCGCCTCCGGTCACCAGCGTGCCGCGGCCCGATACGACGTAGTAGACCTCGGTCTGCTTGTGGTGCTGGATCGCCCCGAGCGACGTGGACGGCGGGCGCTGGACGACGCCGACGCCGGTGTTGTGTCCGCCCGCGTCGATGTGCCGGATCGCCTGGTCGCTGACGCGGCCCTCCGGCGCGTTGGCGATCGTGGCGAGGATGTCGGCCGCGGAGATGTAGGTGGCCGGCGGGTTGTCCGGGCGGTCCCCCGGCGCCGCGCTCCAGAGAATGCCCGCCGTGAGGGCGGCGACGATGAGCTTCGACATGGTCCGGCTCCCGTTCCGATTGATGGAGAGATGAGACGGCCCCCGACACTAAGCACGGCCGAGGGTCCCGGTCCACGGCTCGCCCCACGGCTTGACTGGCGCCGGGGAGTAATTACAGTAATTACCGTACAACTCGCAAGGGAGAAGAATCCAACCATGGGCCGAGCATCAACGACCCGCACCGTCAAGCTTGTGGCGATCGGGAACTCAAGGGGCATCCGGCTGCCGAAGGTCCTGCTGCGCAAGTACGGCTGGGGGGAGTCTGTTGTCGTGGAGGAGGCGGAGGACGGGCTGATTCTCCGGCGGGAGACCGAGCCCCGAACCTCCTGGGAGGATACGTATCGAGCCATGGCCGCTGAGGCTGAGGACTGGAGCGATTTTGACGTCACCATCGCCGATGGTCTGGATTGATGGGGGACTTCCCCAAGCGCTACACGATCCACTTCGCCGATCTCAACCCGACGATCGGCGCGGAAATCAGGAAGGTCAGGCCGGTCGTCGTCGTCAGTCAGAACGACATGAACCGGTTGCTCGAAACCGTCGTCGCCTGTCCCCTGACGACAGCGCTCCATCCTCAGTGGCGCACGCGCGTGCAGATCGTGTGTGCGGGCCGAGACGCGGAGATCGCCGTGGATCAGATACGCACGATCAGCAAGCGTCGGCTTCGTCGCCGGATCGATCGGCTATCCCCGGGGAAGGCGGCCGAGCTCCGCCGAGTCATTACCGAGATGTACGGGGAGTAGCGAGTCCCGCGCGACTCCGACTTCCCATGTCTGCCGGTACACGTTCCCGCGGGAACGTTTCGGGGCGCGTAGCTGTCCTGCGCACAGGAAGAGGACGTATCTTCCAAGGGTCGTTTTCGGGGGTCTGCGACAGACCGCTCACGAGAGGGATCAGGAGGGACGGATGACCGAGTGGAGCCGCCGCAACTTCGTCAGGACGGCCGCCGCCGCGGGGCTGGCGCTGCCCGCCGCGCCCGCCCTCGCGCACGCCGCCGGGGCGCCCGAAGGCGCTGACGACGCCGGGCCGGTCCTCGGCTCACGTCCACGCTCGGACGATGATCCGCTGGGGATCAGGGGCCAGTTTCCGGTCGCCGGGGAGTTCGCCTACCTGAACACGGCTTCTACGGGTCCGCTTCCGCTTCCGGTCCGCGAGGCGCTCGTCGGCTACGCGGACGAGAAGATGACGTATCGGGATCCCGCGAGCCGCAGGCGCGCCGTGGACCGCGCGCGGAGCCGCTTCGCCAACCTGTTCGGCGCGGACGAGGAGGAGATCGCCTTCCTCTTCAACACGAGCGACGGCGAGAACATCGTGGCCAACTCGATCGACTGGCGGCCGGGCGACAACGTCGTCATCGACGAACTCCACTTTACCACCGCGTTCGTCGTCTACCGGGAACTCGAGAAGCGGGAGGGCGTCGAACTCCGGATCATCCCCTCGCGCGAGGGCCGCGCCCACCCCGAGGACTACGACGCCTACACCGACGACCGCACGCGGCTCATCAGCGTTGCGTGGGTCTCGAATCGAAACGGGTTCCGGTACGATCTGCCGGCGCTGGCCGAGATCGCGCACGCCAGGGGCGGGTACCTGTTCGCCGATGGGATCCAGGCGTTCGGCACCTTCCCGACGGACCTGCACGCCGAGAACGTCGACTTCGCCTGCGGCAACGGGTACAAGTGGCTCCATGCCGACTTCGGCTGCTCGATCCTGTACGCGCGGCGCGAGCACCACGACTGGATGCAGCCCGACCGCTTCGGCCACGGTCAGGTGGCCGAGACGCTCCCGGAACACCAGTACCGGCTGAGGACGGACGCGCGGAAGTTCGAGCATGGGAGCCTCGCCTTCGGGCCCGTCGCGGCCATGGACGCCGCCCTCGGCTTCATCGACGAGGTGGGGCTGGCGCGGATCGCCGAACACACGCAGGCGCTCGCCGGCGAACTCCGCGAGGGAGCCGCGGGGCTGGGGATGAAACTGTTCACGCCGCCGGCCAACCCGTCACCGATCGTGAGCTTCTACCACGGGATGGATCCGGACGAACTCGGCGACGCGCTGCGCGAGGAAGGCGTGTTCTTCAGCTACCAGGAGGGCGGGGAACTCCTCCGCGCCGCCGTCGCGATGTTCAACAACCGCGCCGACGTCGACCGCCTCCTCGGAGTGATCGCCGCCCGCGTGTAGGGATCCCTGCCGGGATCCGCACACTACAAGTGTGTGTCCGCCGTTTGCTCAGCCGGGTGGCGGGAACGGATCGCCGCCGTAGGAGTCTCGTTCCCGGATCCGCCCGTCCCTGCGGTGGATGAAGAGTTCGGTCCTCTGATTCCGGGCAATGGATCGAGCAGCTTCAACGGCTTGTTCTTGCGTTCGGTGGAGCGACGTAGCACGCCGGCTTCCGGAACCTCGGACCGCCCAGCGACTGCCATGAGGCACCACGTGTTGGTTCCTTCTTGTCATTACAAGTCCTTTTAAAAAAATGACATGCGCCCTGATAACGGCGTTCTGTCTCCCATGTTGACCGAGCTGTCACCCGGGTTTACGATACAAGCTTAGTTTGTTGTATTGTAAACCGCAAGCTTACCGGAGGGTCCATGTTTGGGGACCGTTTGAGACTTGCTCGGAGAAGGGCAGGCTATTCGCTGCGCGGACTGTCGGGGGCGCTCGATGGGGACGTGACGGCGCAGGCGATCGGGAAGTACGAGCGCGGCGAGATGATGCCCAGTTCCAGTGTCCTTCTGGACCTGGCCCAGGTGCTCGGTGTGTCGCTCGAATACCTGCTGAGCGAGCAGGTCGAGGAACTGGAAGGCGTGAGATTCCGAAAGTTCGCAGGTACGAGCGCTCGCGAGCGCTCGCGGGTCGACGCGGAGGTCATCGACCATCTTCAGAGATATCTCACCGTTGAGGAGATCCTCGGGGCAAACGACTGTTCCTCGGCGGATCCGCCGAGGGGAGACCGTTTCTTCGGTCGGCCCGAAGACGGCGAAGTGGTGGCCGAGGATCTTCGCCGGGAATGGAAGCTCGGAATCGATCCCATTCCGAATGTGACGGCGCTTGTCGAGGACCGCGGAATAAGGGTTCTCGTCATTCCGCTGCCCGTCGGGGTGTCTGGGCTCACCTGCCTCGTACGGCGATCCGGACGGAGACAACGGGTCCCCGTGATCGTGACAAACCGGCACGATACGCTGGAGCGCCGCCGGTTGACCGTCGCGCACGAACTTGCGCATCGGCTGATTGATGACGTTTCACCCGTAGATCGGGAAAAGGCCTCGGACTTCTTTGCGGGCGCCTTTCTGGTGCCTCGGGATCATCTGGTGCGAGAGATCGGCAGGCACAGGCGTGCGCTCGGATATCGGGAACTGATTCAACTGAAGCGCATGTACCGCGTCAGCGCCGCCGCGCTTCTGGTACGCCTCGGGCAGGTCGGCGTCATCGCGGAGGCGACGCTTGACTACGCATTCCGGACGTTTGCGCGCGGCTGGCGGACGACCGAGCCGGAGCCGCTCGAACCGGAGGGAGCAAAAGGGAGACACGAGGTCCCACAACGCTTCGAGCGACTCTGCTACCGCGCCCTTGCGGAGAAGTTGATTACGCCAGCCAAGGCGGCGGAGTTGTTGCAACAGCCTCTGGCGGCCATCGAGCTTGGACTGAAAGGGCCCGTCAAAGGCGATGCGGTTCGTAGTTAGCGACACGACCTGTGTGATCGACCTCGGCAAGGCTCAGCTTCTGCATGCCCTGCTGGAGCTTCCCTATCGTTTTCTCATGCCCGACAAGCTGTTCCAGGACGAACTCCTCTGCCTATCGAGTACCGAGAAGCGCCACTTGATCGAAGGGGGCCTCGAAGTTCGCAGCTTGCCGGGGCCAGCCGTGCGGCGCGCTGCTGCCTACTTCAACCGTTACCGGACCCCAAAGCTAACGGATCTCCTGGCGGATGGTGGCGAGTTCCTCGGCGGCGCCCTCGGGGGGCTGGGTGAACAGGCTCACGCCGATCGTGACGGCGAAGCCGGCCGCGAAGCCCGGGAGCATTTCGTACAGGTCGTAGAAGCTCTCCTTGAAGAGGACGACCCACAGCATCGTCACGAGGAAGCCGGCGATCATGCCGGCGAGCGCGCCCGCGCGGGTGGTCCGGGCCCAGAAGAGCGAGCACAGCACGACCGGGGCGAACGCCGCCGCGAGGCCGGACCAGGCGAAGAGGACGAACCAGAAGATCGCCCGCTCGGCCGTGAGCGCGAGGAGCAGGCCGGTCACGCCGAGCACGACCGTCACCGCCTTGCCCAGCACGGAGAGCGCCCGCTGCCGGGCGTCGGGGCGGAAGATCTTCTGATAGACGTCGCGCACCGCCGCGGAGGAGGCGAGGATCAGCAGGGAATCGGCGGTCGACATGATGGCGGCGAGGACGACGATGAGGACGAGGCCCGTGAACAGGTCGGGCAGCAGTCCCGCGGCCATGGCGGGGAGCGCCGTCTCGGGGTCGGCGAGGGCCGGGTAGAGGACGCGGGCGGCCATTCCTGTGAACACGGCCCCCAGGTCGAACACGATGATGCAGCCGACGGCGATCGGCCCCGCCTTCCGGATCTCGCGCTGGTCGCGCGCCGCGAGGAAGCGCGCCAGGAGCTGCGGGGCGCCGAGGAACGCGAGCCCGACGCCCACGAAACCGGCCGCGCTCGCGATCCCGAGCGGGGTGAGTCCGAGTCCGCCGCCGAGCCGCAGGAGGTCCGGGCCGGACGCCTGCAGCCCCTCGAACACGGCGAGGGGTTCGGCCGCGCGCAGCCCGTCCATGAGGGCGCCCCAGCCTCCCACCGCGCCGATGCCGACGAAGGGCAGGACGAGGAGGCACGCGAACATGAGCACGCCCTGGGCGAAGTCCGAATACGCCACCGCCTTGAACCCGCCCACGACGGTGTAGAAGAGGACCACCGCGAGGCCGAGCCCGACGCCCACGCCGTAGCCGGTGCCGAGGAAGGAGTCGAAGGCCTTGCCGGTCGCCGTGAGCTGCGCTCCCACGTAGAAGGCGACCATGGAGAGGACGATGACGGCCCCGACGATGCGGAAGCTGTGCGTCTTGTCCCGGAAGCGGTCCTCGAGGTAGTCGGGGACGGTGATCGA
Organism: Candidatus Palauibacter scopulicola; assembly: GCF_947581915.1. NCBI lineage: Bacteria > Pseudomonadati > Gemmatimonadota > Gemmatimonadia > Candidatus Palauibacterales > Candidatus Palauibacteraceae > Candidatus Palauibacter > Candidatus Palauibacter scopulicola. The sequence continues at coordinate 3,888 of NZ_CANPWG010000028.1, read as the reverse complement.
GCCGTAGCGGTCGGTGAACGCCTTGAAGGGCCGCGCCACGAAGGCCCACGCGAGGGCGACGCCGAGCACCTCGCCGAGAACGACCCACAGCGCGTGCATGCCGAGCGCGTACCCGATGCCCGTGAGCCCGAGCAGGAGCCAGGCGCTCTCTCCCGTCGCGTTCGAGGAGAAGGCGAGGACCCACGACGGGAGCTTCTTGCCCGCGGCGTAATAGCCCTTCACGTCGTGCGATTCCCTCCCGCCCCACACGCCGATGACGAGGAGGAAGAGGAGGTAGACGACCACGACGCCGATGATCACGGGAGAGGGCATTCACGCCTCCGTTCGCGTTGTTTGGGCGACCTCGCGTGTCCTACCTTCCGCCACGGACCCGCCGCTGACAACCATCGTCCGAGGATTCGGTGTCGGGGGTGTATCGGTGGCCGTACGTCGGCGGCGCGGGATCCGCGGGTCCCGGATGCGCGCAACCCCTGCATCGAGGGACATATGACTTTCTCCACGGTCCGACTCGCGGGCCTCGCGGGCCTCGCGGTGCTTGCGGCGGGGTGCGGCGACGCGCGCCCGCACTCCGACCTGATGGCGGACGCGGCGGCGGACGTCGAGGCGGTCCGGCTGGAACAGGCCATGACCCGCTACGACTCCGCGCGCACGAAGGCTCCGGACCAGGCGGAGGCCCACCGGCAGTACGCGAAACTGGCCAGCTATTTCAGCCTGCACGCGGAGGCCGCGCGGGCGTGGGAACGCGTGCTCGAACTCGAACCCGGCGATTCGGCCGCCTGGGAAGGGTACATCCACGATCTTCGCTGGGCCGGCATCTTCGAGACGGACCGGAGGTACGCGGAGAAGATCCTGCAGGTCCTCCCGGAGGCGCTCCGCCACGCGCCGGATCGTCCCGTCATCTACGACGAAGGGCAAGAGGCGGCGGCGGACCTCGGACAACTCGACGCCTACGGCGCGATCCTCGCCGAGCTGCAGGCCATGCGGCCGGACGACCAGATCCTCCTTCATGCCGTGGGAGCCCTCCGCGTCGCGCTGGCGGATCAGGAGGAGGGGGACCGGGGTCAGGCCGTGAGGGACTCGATCGGCGTCGTGCTCGACGCGCTCGCCGCCGGGATCGAAGACGATCCGGATGTCGCGGCACCGGTCCTGTACCGGCTCGCGGCCGGATACGACTTCCGCGTGCTGCGGCGGGAAGACGACGCGGACCGCTGGCTGGAGCGTCTCGAAGCCGCGCCCGACCGTGGGGCCCTGGCGGACGACCCGCGCTACTGGGATCTGTTGTTCGATTTCCAGGAGGCCCTCTACGGCGACGCCGATGAAGGCGATCCGGCCGAGCCGTCGCGTCTCGTCGCCGAAGGGCTGAAGTCAAGGGATCTCGGGCGCCGCGCCGTGTGGGTGAGCCACAACCACACGGTCGTGACGCAGCAGGCGCTTGCTTCCATCACGGGCGATGCGCCGAGCCGCACGACCGTCTGGAGGGCGCCGGCCGTCGCCGGGGAACCACCGCACGCGCGGCTCGAGCCGGAGGTGGCCGGGCAGCTCCTCGCTGCCTCGATGGACGCGGTCCGCTGGCGGGAGAGCGTGTTCTCGACGCTTCGCGGCCTGCTCTTCTTCGGGATCGAGCCCGAGGCCGTGCTCGGGGAAGCGATCGCGATCGAGGAAAACCTCCGCGCCCACAGCCCCGGGTACCTGTACCCCGGCAGCCAGGGCGATGAGCGGGAGAGGTCGCGACAGTCCTCGATCGCCGGCGCGCGCATCCTCCAGGCTCGCGCGCTCACGCAACTCGGGGAGATCGAGGCGGCCGGCGCGTTGTTCGAGCAGGTGGCGGACGAGTCGCGCGGTGCCGCCACCCTGGGGGAGTATGGGCGTCACCTCCTCCGTACGGACCGACCGGCGGAGGCTCTCGACGTCTTCGTGGAGGCGATCGCGTTCGGCGGGTCCCGGTTCCGCCCGCTCGCGGATGAAGCGGCCGCCGAAGCCGGACTGTCCCCCGAGACGGTGGAGGAGCGGCTCGCGATCCGGCAACCCGTCGTGGCGGAAGAGTTGGAGCGGCGGGAACTCGGCCAGCGCATCGAGCGCGAGGCGCCGGAGTTCGCGATCGCGGACCAGAACGGATTCGAGTGGCGGCTGAGCGACCTCGAGGGGAAGATCGTCGTGCTGAAGTTCTGGGCGACGTGGTGCGGCCCCTGCATCGAGGAGTTCCCGCACTTCGTCGAACTCCTGAAGACGTACGAAGACGACGAGGATGTGGTGTTCCTCACCGTCGCCACGGCCGGGTCGCCGCGTGATGAGGTCGCCGCCCAGATCGAGGAGGGCGGCTTCACGTTCCCGGTCCTGTTCGACGAACAGGGCCTCGCCCTGGACTACGAGGTCCTCGGCTATCCGACGACGTTCTACCTGGACCAGGCGGGGTTCATTCAGTTCAAGCGCGGGGGCTTCGTCGAATCCGGCTACGAAGGGGGCGTCGCGCGACGCATCGACGCCCTCCGCGGCCAGTAAGGGTCGCCCCTCCGGGAGCGTTGCGTGAACCGCAACCGGGATCGCAGCTTGACGGCTTGAGCGGTGGGATACCCTCCGTGATGGGACACAGGCCAGAGAGGTGCATCAATGTACGTCGCTGCATTCATCACAGATAAGTCGGCAGTGTCGCAGGCGCGGGACGAAGCGCGTCCGGCGTTCATGGAGTATCTCCGCAGTCATCCGGCCCATCCGGATGTCGTCGTGCATCACGGCGGGCCGACGCTCGGGGACGATGGCGAGAGCATTGTCGGGCGGCTGATCGTGATGGAGGCTCCATCCGTCGCGGCGGCGCGCGCCTTCCTGGACGACAGTCCCTTCGGCAAGGCGGACGTGTTCGCCGAATGCCATGTCCACGCGTGGGACTGGACGACGGGGCGGCCCCGCTAGCGAGGCGTCCCCGCTAAGCGTCGGTGGACATCAAGGACCTGATCGTCGACGACCGGGACCGCGGGGTGTTCAGGGTTCATCGGTCGTGCATGACGTCCGCCGATCTGTTCCGGCAGGAACGGGAACGGATTCTCGATCGCTGCTGGATCTACCTGGGGCACGAATCGGAGGTGGAGGCCCCCGGGGACTACCGCCGCCGCACGGTAGCCGGCCGGCCGCTGTTCTTCATCCGCGGCAACGACGATCAGATTCGGGTCTTCCTCAACTCCTGCCCGCACCGCGGCGCCATGATCTGCCGCCGCGACGCCGGGAACGCCGGGGTCCTGCAGTGCTTCTATCACGCCTGGTCCTTCAGCACGGACGGCGATCTGATCGGTGTTCCCGGGGAAGATGCCTACGGCCCCCACTTCGACCGGACGGAGTTCTGCCTGAAGTCACCGCCCAGGGTCGACAGCTACCGGGGCTTCCTTTTCGTGAGCTTCAACCCGCAGGCCGAAGACCTCGTGACCTATCTGGCGGGAGCCAGGGACTATCTCGACCTGGTCGTCGACCAGGCCGAAGAGGGGATGCGGGTCGTTCCCGGCTCCAACAGGTACACGATCAAGGCCAACTGGAAGCTGCTGGCCGAAAACAGCCTTGACGGATATCACCTGCTCCCGACCCACCGAACCTACGTCGACTACATCGCCGGTTTCGGGGCGGACGACAGTGGAGACACCGTGGCCGCCCGTCCGCCCGGTGTGGCGAAGGCCCTGGGCGGCGGCCACTGCGTATCGGAAAACATATCCCGGAACGGCCGTCCCATCGCCCGCTGGCACCCCGTCTTCGGCGAGGAGGCCAGGGAGCGCATTGCGCGCGTGCGCCGGCGGCTGGTGGACAAATACGGAGAAGAGCGCACCTACCGCATGGCCGACACGTCGCGAAACCTGCTCATCTATCCGAACCTGCTGATCATGGACTTCGTGGCCATCAGCATCCGGT
>NZ_CANPWG010000027.1 GCF_947581915.1 Candidatus Palauibacter scopulicola | reverse complement strand
TCACAGACGGCGAGCGCCGCCTTCCATGCGGGGGACAACTGGTGGAGGGTGGACAGCGACATCGCCAGGAGGGAGGCGATGATGAGGAAGAAGACACACTTGTCGAACCAGCGGCCGGACCCCGTGCCCTCCACGATATCGCGTATGTTCATGCCGGACCCGCTATCCGCGGAGGCGCTGCACGAACCACCAGTAGTGACCCTCGAGGTCCCTGACCTCGTAGCTCCGGTCGGACCAGTAGTCCTCGCCGTAGTCCTGGGTGGCCGGTTCGGTGGTGATCGCGGCGCCCGCCGCCCGCGCCCGCTCGCAGTGCGCGTCCGCGTCGTCCACGTAGACCATGAGCGACTGCGTGTTCGCGCCATCCGCGGCCCGCGGGGATCGGGGGTAGGTCCGGCCCGGCGTGAGCCCCGCCTGTCCGACCATGATGAGACCGCCGTTCAGGGCGAGTTGCGAGTGCACGACCTGCCCCTGCTCGTTCTCGATCCGCTCCCGGACCTCGAACCCGAACGCGTCGGCAAGCCAGTCGATCGCGGCTCCGGCATCGTCGTAGAACACCGCGGGCGTGATCCGAGGCCAGCCGTCCGGTGGATCCTGCATGTGGTTCTCCAGTGGGATCGTCGATCCCGGGTCGAGTTCAGGCGGGCGGGTAGGCGCCGGCGGCGCGGGCGCGCTGGCGGACGAGGGCGAGGACGACGTCGATGGTGGGGGTGGGGACGTCGACCATGCGCCCCATCTCCTGGACGGCCGTGACCAGGGCGTCGATCTCCATGGGACGGCCCTTGTCGAGGTCCTGCAGCATCGACGTGCGATGCGCGCCCACGGCCTCGATCCCGTTGATCCGCCGCTCGATGTCGATCGAGAAGCGGGCGCCCAGGGCTTCGGCGACCGCCTGTCCCTCGAGCATCATCGTCTTCGCGACGGCGCGCGTGCCGGGGTCCCGGGCAATGGTGTCCACGGTCTCGTGCGTGAGGGCGCTGATCGGATTGAAGGCGACGTTCCCCCACAGCTTCACCCACATCTCGTTCCGGATCCCCCGGACCGGGGCCCTGAACCCGGCGTCGATCAGGGCTCGCGCCAGCCGCCGCACGCGCTCGGTCTTCTCGCCGCCGGGCTCGCCGAGCGTGAACCGGTTGTACTTCAGGTGGCGGATGACGCCGGGCTCCGACACCTCGGTGGCCGCGTACACGACGCAGCCGATCACGCGCTCCGGGCCGATGCCGTCCCACTGCACGCCGCCGGGGTCGAGGCTCTCGAGGCGCCGGTCGCGCCACGGTCCGTCGAGCCGGTAGAAGTACCACCACGGGAGGCCGTTCGTCGCCGTGACGACCGCCGTGTCGGGACCGAGCAGGGGCTGCATCGGCTCCACGATCCAAGGGACGGAATGTGCCTTGAGGGTGATGATCACGTAGTCCTGGGGGCCGACCTCCGCCGGGTCGTCCGTGCACCGGGGGTGGGCGACGCGCTCCTCGCCGTCGATCAGCAGGCGGACGCCGCGTTCCTGCATCGCCTCCAGGTGGGGGCCGCGCGCGATGAGCGTGACGTCCCGCCCCGCGAGCGCGAGTTGCGCGCCGAGGTAGCCCCCGATCGCGCCCGCCCCGTAGATGCAGATCCGCATCAGCGGGCCGTGCGGCTCACGTCAGGCCGAGCTTCTCGGCCATGCCGATGCGCTGGATCTTGCCGGTCGGGCCCTTGGGGATGTCGTCCATGAGGAGGATCTTGCGCGGGACCTTGAAATCGGCGAGGCGCTCCGCCGCGAACGCCTGGAGCTCGCGGGGCGTCGCCTCCATCCCGTGGCGGAGCACCGCGGCGGCCGCGATTTCCTCGCCCAGCTTGGGGTGCGGCATCGCGAACGCCACGACCTGCCGCACGGCCGGGTGGTCGAGGATCGCCTCGTCGATCTCGCGCGGCGAGACCTTCTCTCCCCCGCGGTTGATGATCTCCTTCAGGCGACCCGTGATCGTGACGTAGCCCTCGCCGTCCATCACGCCCTGGTCCCCCGTCCGGAACCAGCCGTTCGTGAAGGCCTCGGCGTTCGCCGCGGGGTTGTTCTCGTATCCGTCGCTGACGTTGGGGCCGCGGATGACGATCTCGCCGACGTCGCCCGCCGGCAGGAGCTGCGGACCCGATTCGTCCATGACCGAGACCTCGGGGCCGGCGGCGATCCCTACCGTCCCCGGCTTGCGGACCGCGGGGGGGAGCGGGTTGCACGTCATCTGGTGCGCCGCCTCCGTCATCGCGTACGCCTCGACCACGGGCGCGCCGAACGCCTCCTCGAGTTCCGCCATCACCTGCGGCGGGAGGGCGGCGGAGGCCGAGCGGATGAAGCGCAGCGGGTTCCGCTCGATCACGTCGCGGTTGCGCGCGGCGCGGGCCAGGATCGCCTGGTGCATGGTGGGGACGGCGGTGTAGAAGGTCGGCCGCGCCTCGGCGAGCCACCCGAAGAAGCGGAGGGCGTTGAAGCCGGGGGTGCAGAAGATCGATCCCCCCACGCCGAGCGGCGCGAGGACGGCCGCGATGAGCCCGTGGATGTGGAAGAGCGGCATCACGTTCAGGCAGCAATCGTCGGCCGTGAGACGCAGGGTGTGCCGGACGTTGACCGCGGAGGCGCACACGTTCCGGTGCGAGAGCGGCACGATCTTGGGTCGGGACGTCGTCCCCGAGGTGTGGAGGATGAGCGCGATGTCGCCCTCTTCCGCCAGGCCGCCCCGAAAGCCGTCCCCCGCCGAACCCCGGCTCGCGGGGCCCTCGCCGGTTCCGTCCTCCCCTGCTCCCTCCGGCACGAGTTCGAAGGTTCCGGCCGGAGCGCCCGCCTCGACGTGCAACTCGAGCACCGGGACCCCGTGGCTGGCGGCGGCGGCGCGGGCCGGGGAGTCGCTGCCCGCCTCGAGGATGAGCGTCTTCGCGCTGAGGTCCGAGAGATAGAACTCGTGTTCGGGCTGCCGGTAGGCCGGATTCAGGGGGGCCGCCGTGGCCGCGCACGCCACGGAGACGAACGCGGACGCCATCTCGGGTCCGTTCGGTAGGACGATCGCCACGCGGTCGTTCCGGCCGATGCCGAACCCGTTCAGCGCGGCGACGGTGCGCTCCACCTGGCTCCGGAGACCGTCGAAGTTCAGCGGCTCGCGACCGGGGGCGGCGATCGCGGGACTCTCCCCCGAACTGCCCGCGAGCAGTTCCCAAACGGTGACAGGATTTGGCATGGTCAGGTCAGGCCGGCCCGATGTCGGCGGTCTTGGTTGAGGGTTCTCGGCACGGACGGGCGGCGCGTGCGGTCGGCGCGTGCGGTCAGCAGGAGACGCAGCGGTGGTTGTTCTTCGCCCCGAGGCTCTCGAGGAGGGCGATCGTCTCCGGGAACGGCTGCACGCGCTGGACCGGCCCGTTGGCCAGGTCGACGGTGGTCTGGCCGTTGCGGGCCACGAGCGTCACATCGGCGCCCCGCTCGACGAGATAGAGGATCATCTCGTTATCGCCGCGCGAGGCGGCGTGGTGCGCGGGCGTGTATCCGTTGTGGTCGCGCGCGTTCACGTCGGCGCCGAGTTCCTCGACGAGGAACTTCATGGCCGGAAGCCAGCCGTCCGGCACATGGCGGTGCGAGTTGCCCGCGAAGCCCTGCCCGTAGCCGACGCCGGCCGCCGCGTGGATCGGATGGACGGCGGGTCCCCCGACGGGGATCGGGTCGAGACCGGAGTGATCGATGTCGTCTCCGCCCCGGCCGTAGCGCCGCTGCGGAACCTTCGCGGTCGGCGTCGCGGGATCGGCGCCGTATTCGAGGAGCAGCTTCATGGCGTCGATGTCGAGCGCGTGCGCGGCGCGCCAGAAGGGCGTGGCGCCGGTGCGGTCGACGCCCAGCAGGTCCCGGTTGTACGTCGTGAACCAGAGCGACTTCTTCAGCCGCGCGTTCGGGTCGACGCCCGCTTCGAGCAGCGTGCGCATCACGTCGAGGTACGACCACTCCTGCTGGTGCACGTCGGTGGGCTGCGGATGCCGGGCTTTCGGCGCCCAGTGCATGTTGAGCGCCGCGTACAGCGCGGTGGCGCCGGCGTCGCTCGTGAGGTTGGGGTCGGCGCCGAGCGCGAAGAACTCCATCGCGAGGTCGAAGTGTCCGTTGATCATCGCGATGAGCAGCGGGGTCGTGTCGTCCGCGGCGCTCCGCTGGTCGATGTCCGCACCCCGGTCGAGCAGGGCGAGCGCCGCGTCGCGGTGGCCTTCGCGGGCCGCGAGCAGCAGCGCGGTCAGCCCGCCGTGCGTGCCGACGAGGTCGGCGTAGTTGCCGAGGCAGCCGGAGCAGGTGGGCTCCTCGGGGTCCTCGAGCCGCACGGCCTGGAGGCCGGGGCCGGGGCCGGCGGTGGGCCTGGGGGCGGCTTCGCGCGGTGACGGCGCCGGCGGCGTGCGGCCCGCCCGGCGCGCGGCCACGCGGGCGTTGCGTTCGCGGCGGTCGAGCTGGTCCCACGCGTCGCGCGCCGCGATGTCGAGCACGTACGCGGTGGCCGAGGCGTCCGCCCCCGCATCGATGAGGGCCTCCAGCGCGCCGGCCCGGCCCGCCGCCGCGGCGAACATGAGCGGCGTCTGGCCCCATTCGGGCTCCCGGGCGTTCGGATCGGCGCCGTGGCGCAGCAGCGCCTCGACCGCACCGGCGGACCCGGCGGCGGCTGCGAAGTGCAGCGCGGTTGCGCCCGTCGACGTCGCGGCGCGCGCGTCGGCTCCCGCCGCCAGCAGGGCCTCGACGAGCGGCGCGTGCGCCGCCCGGCTCGCCACGTGGAGCGGCGTGTGCCCGCCCAGCCGCGTGCCCGCTTCGAGATCCGCGCCCGCCTCGATCAGCACCCCGGCCACGTCGGGCCGGCCCTTCATCGCGGCCCAGTGGAGTGCCGTCATGCCGTCGCCCCGCGCGGCGTTCACGTCCTCGCCCGCGGAGAGCAGCGACCGCACGGCGTCCAGATCGCCGCGCATGGCCGCGTCGGCGACCGGAGCATCCGGCCCGCCCGCCCCGAGCGCGAGCAGCGCCGCGGCCGCGAACACGACCGGTCGCGCGCGCCGCATCAGTCCGCCGCCTCCGCGAAGGAGAACGTCCCGGTACTGTTCCCGAAGCTCGTGACGTCGTCCATCCCGAGCCGATGCATGAGGCTAAGCATCACGTTCGCCATCGGCGTCCCGGGCGCGGCCCGCAGGTGCAGGTTGCCTTCCATCCTCCCCTGCGCGCCGCCCACCACGAAGAGCGGGCACCGCTTGTGGTTGTGCACGTTCGGGTCCCCCATCGGCGACCCGTAGATGATCATCGTCTTGTCGAGCAGGTGCGTGTCCCCCTCCATCGACGCCTTCAGCCGGTCGAGGAAGTACGGGACGAGCCCGACGTGGTAGCGGTTGATCTGCGCGAAGTCCGTGATGTTGTTCTCGTTGTCGCCGTGGTGCGACGCCGGGTGGAAGCCCCGGTCGATCCCGCTCTCCGGATAGACCCGCCCGGACGCGTCCCGTCCCATCTTGAACGAGAACACGCGCGTCATATCCGCCTGGAAGGCGAGCGCCTGCAGGTCGAACATCAGCTTCACGTGCTCGTCGAACGAGTCGGGCACGCCCGCCGGCGCCTCCGGCAGATCCCGGTCTTCTCCGGATTCGTTGCGCGCCACCACCCGCTGGATGCGGCGCTCGATCTCCCGCACGTTTTCCAGGTAGCGGTCCATGCGCTGCCGGTCGGACGGATCGAGCCGACCCCTGAGGCTCGCGACTTCACCGGTGAGGAAGTCGAGGATGCTCGCGCTCGAGCGCTGCCGCGCCTCCCGCGCCTCCGGCGTCCCGCCCGCCCCGAAGAGCTGGTCGAACGCGACCCGCGGATCCCGGATCATCGGGAGCGGCTGTGTCGGCGACGACCAACTGATCGTGTCCGTGTAGACGCACGCGTACCCGTACGCGCAGCCTCCCGCCTGGTCCACGTTCTCGATACAGAGCTGCATGGACGGGATGGGCGTGTCCTGCCCGAAGCGGTGCGCGTAGAGCTGGTCCAGCGACGGCCCCACGAAGACGTCCGAACTCTCCGTCTGCTTCGGGTGCGCCTGCGTGAGGAACGTGGCGCTCGACCGGAAGTGGTCCCCGCCGATCTCCTTCGGCTGCCTGGCTTCGGCCGGTTCCACGTCGGTGTCGCTGATGATGGTGAGATAGTCCCGGTACGGCTCGAGCGAAGTGAGCGCGGTCGGCGACAGGTCGAAGCCGCGGCCCGTCGCCGCGGGCGACCAGTAGTTCTGCGCCGCCCCGAACCCGCTGCTCCCCGCCGACCCATGCACCATCTCGATGCAGACGAGCCGCGTCGGATCCGCCACTTCCCGCGCCCACAGCCGGCCCGCCGGCACCATCGCGTCGAGGAACGGCAGGGCGACGGTCGCCCCCGCGCCCCGGAGGAACGTCCGGCGAGAGAGGTGTTTCCCTGTGATGAACTCCATCAGTCCTCCTGGGATCCCTGGCTTTCCGCCTCCATGTCGTCGACCACGGCCTCGGTCCCCTTCAAGCGGAACGCCGGGCTGTTGACCACGCCGAGGATGAACGCGGACATGCGGTGGTCCTGTTCGGCGGCCTGCCGCGCGATGGACCGCACGGTCGGCATGTCGTAGTACTCGACCCGGCGTCCCAGCGCGTAGGCGAAGAGGTTCTCCGTGAACGCGCGCACGAGCGGCACCGGCCGCGCGAGAAGCGCCGAGCGCAGATCCGCCGCGCTCGTCACCGGCGTGCCGTCGTAGAGTTCGCCCTGTGCGTCGATCGGCATCCCGCTGTCCTTGATGCGCCGCGCCCCCGTGCCGTCGAAGTACTCCAGCGCGAGACCGATCGGGTCGATCACGCGGTGGCACGAACGGCAGGCGGGACTGGCCCGGTGCATCTCCAGCCGCTCCCGCACCGTGAGCAGCCGCCCCTCCTCGGCCTCCGGCGTCGCCTCCAGGTCGGAGACGTCCGGCGGGGGCGGAGGCGGCGGCGTCCCGAGCAGCACCTCCATCACCCACTTCCCGCGCAGGACCGGGGAGGTCCGGCTCGCGTGCGAGGTGAGGGTGAGGATGCTGCCGTGTCCGAGCACGCCGCGGCGCTCGGGTTCGGCGATCTCGACTCTCCGGAAGTCCGTCCCGGTCACGCCGGGGATGCCGTAGTGCCGCGCCAGGCGCTCGTTCACGAACGTGTAGTCGGCCGTCAGCAGTTCGAGCAGGCTGCGGTCTTCCTGCACGATCGTGTGGAAGAGGAGTTCCGTCTCGCGGTGCATCGCCTCCTTGAGTTGCTGGTCGAAGTCGGGGTAGAGGCGGACATCCGGGTTCATCCCCTCGAGGTCCTGCAGCCGGAACCACTGTCCCGCGAAACGCGTGGCAAGGGCTTCGGCGCGCGGGTCGCCCAGCATCCGGCGCACCTGCGCGTCGAGCACGGCCGGGTCGGAGAGCCGGCCCTCGGCGGCGGTCTCCAGCAGTTCGTCGTCCGGGCCCGTGGCCCAGAGGAAGAAGGAGAGCCGCGAGGCGAGATCGTAGTCGTCCAGCGCGTACACCCCGTCCGCTTCGCGCGCGGGACGTTCCTCGAAGCGGAAGACGAAGTGGGGGCTGGCGAGGATCCCCTCCAGCGCGAGCCGAATCCCCTCCTCGAAACCGCCCGCCTCGGCCCCGGCGCGGTACAGATTCATGAGCGCGGCGAGGTTGTCTTCCGTCAGCGGCCTGCGGTAGGCCCTCGTCCCCAGCCGCGAGAGGATCGCCTCCGCGCACGAAGCCTCGTCCTCCGGCGTGGAGGGACGGCACGAGAAGACCCGCTCGCGGCTCGGCGTGGCCGACATCCCGGCCGGAGCGAACGGCCCCGTGACCGCCAGGTCGCGCAGGTGCGGCAGCGTCGTGAACCCGTACGCGTCGGTGATGCTGGTGCTCGCGATCGACCAGTCGTGCGGCGACATCAGGTCCTGCGACGGCCCCTCGAAGGTGCGGATGAAGGCGGCCGCCACCCGGCGCGGACCCGCCTCGATGAAGACGGGATCCGACCGGAGGTTCACGCCGTCCGGGTCGGAGACGTGCATCCAGCGGTCGATGTAGAGGAGCGCGACGCGCTCGCCGTCGATCGAGATCTCGATCCGCTCGGGCTCATCGGTCGTGTGCAGCGCGCCCTTGCCGTTCCCGAACAGGGCGCCAGTCGTCTCGTGGTGGAAGGAGACGCGGAAGACGTACTCCCCGTCGGCCGGGAAGTTGTGGTCCACCGCGACGCCGCCCCGGCTCCCGTACGGGGTGCCCTCGACGTGCTCCGCCTGCGAGGTCCAGCGCGACACCCGGAAGGTGGCCTCGCTCGGCGTGACCTCCGGGTCGCCGATGGCGAGCCGGCTGATCTCGCTCGCCGCGCGCAGGTACCCGTCCATCAGCGTCGGGGAGAGCAACTGGACGTCGGCGATGTTGTCGAAGTTCGCGCTCTTCGTGTCCAGCGGCAGGTAGTCGCCCGCGTCGATGTCCAGGTCGAGGAGATCCTGGATCGAGCGCGAATACTCGGCCCGGTTCAGCCGCTGGAAAGTCCGGCGCCCGGGGTTCGGGTTTGCCTCCCACGCCGCGTCCAGGCGGGACTCGAGGACTACGGCAAGCGTCCGCAGGCTGTCAGGGCTCGGGCGGCGCACGCCAACGGGCGGCATCATGCCGGCCCGCAGCTTCCGCACCATCCGCTCGGCGATGACCGCATTGTCGGAGGCCGCGGTGACCTCGAAGGTCTCGAGCGACATGCCCCCGCTGACCCGCCGCGGGTTGTGGCAGCGCCGACAGGTCTCCGCCACGACGCCCTGCGCAACTTCGACGGAGAGCGTGTCGACCGCGGGAGCCGGTGCCGGCGCCGTCAGCGGTGCGAGCGGCTGTGTAATCGGCGGTGTGATCGGCTGCGGCCAACTGGCCGGGGGATGCTCGGCGCCCCGCGCCGCGCCGGCCTCCTGACCGACGACTGGACTCGGGAGAACACCCGCTGCGACCAGCAGCAAGAGCGATGTTCGCATGGCCGAAGCCCCTTCCGGACAACCGCGTCGCACCCCGCGGGGCGCAAGGATACACCAACTGGAAAATGTACCATCGACGCAGATCGCCCGGCCAGCCGCGCGTTATCCTACAGGCGACAGCGCGCTTGGCTGGAGGCTCACGGATCATAGGCTGGTTGGAAAAAATAACCCCGCCCGAGGCCTTTCGGCGTGTCGGGCGGGGGGCAAGTGATCCGCCGGCACATGAATCACTGTCTCCCGGGAACGTGCGGATCGGCCACGTCGTAGCCAAGTCACGCGTTCGCCGGCTCCGGCCGGGGGGACGACCATTCCCGGCCCCGCAGCCAAAGGGCGCCGGCCACAACGAGGAATGACGCGGACCAGACCCAGAACCCGACCCCCGCCTGCATTCCCGGACCCAGGTCGCCGAGCTGGACAAGGCCTTGAACCAAGAGGAAAGCACCTGTGAGCCCGACAAGCCACGACGTCCACGATCTCCACGCCGGGCGCGGACGCCAGAACGACAACGAAGTCATCAGGAAGATCAGATTGGGGAGAATCAGGAAACTCGGTAGGACCAGGAAGATCAGCGGAAAGAGCCCGCCGGGAGTCCGCTGAATCAACCCGATCACTTCGGGGAGGAGTTCGTAGCCGTAGATCGTCAGATCGGCGTCGGGACGGGAGGCGACTACCCCCGAGAAGCTGAACGCCGGAAGAACGAACGACGCGACGTACATGCTCCACCCCGCCCACAGCACCTGCCGCCAGCGGGGCTGCCCTGCCCTCGCGAATTCCCTCGATATCGCGTTCGGCTGGCCCAGTTCTTCCCGCGCAATGGCCAGCGCCTCGGCGGGGGCCAGGACCGGATTCAACTCGAGTTCGAGGGTGACGCGGGCGCGGAGGTGATCTTCGAGTTCATCCAGTTCCCGAGCCGAGAGCGACGACCTGTGTTCGAGCTCGGTCCGCCAGTTCCGTACCTCTCTGTCCAGTTCAAACATGACGTACGCCGGGCTACGCGATGCTCGTCTTCGGGCGGGCGGATGCCCAGCCGCGTCGGCGGAACCACAGGGCGGCGGAGGCGCACACGAACGAGGCGGCCCACGCCCAATAGCCGGGACGTAACGAGGACAGCGCATCAGATCCGCCGTCGATCACCGCAGCCACGCCGAGTCCGAGAGCCGACAAACCGATGACTCCCAAGATTCCCGCGAGCCACGTGCCCTTTAATCGAGGCTTGCGCCAAATGAGAGGCAGCATCAGGAGCATCGGCAAGTTCAGAGGCAGCAGCTCGATGTCGGCAAGCAACTCGTACCCGCGCGGTACCCAGGCTTCAAAGCCCCACGACGCCGGAAGCAGTTGCATGTGTAGCACGGGCAGCAGTAGCGAAGCCGAGTAGAGGGCAAGAGCGCCGGCAAGCAGAGGCTTCCAGCGGGGCCGGCCGGACCGGGCGAACTCCCTGGAGAGCGCCTTCGGTTCCCCCAGGTCTCGCCGGGCGATCGCGAAGGCTTCCGTCGGGGACAGGGCGGCGTCCAACTCCAATTCCAGGTCGACCCGGGCGCGCAGGTGGTCTTCGAGTTCGTCCAGTTCGCGAGGCGCGAGCGACGACCGGCGATCCAGTGCCCTCCGCCACCGCCGGACTTCGTTCTCCAACTCAAACATGGCTGCCTCCCCAGGACATCCGGAGCGCTCCGTAGACGGCCCGCCAGCTTTCCCTGTCGGTTGAGAGCTGTCGCTTCCCGCGGCCCGTCAGCCGGTAGTACTTGCGACGCCGTCCCGCGTCGGTGAGTTGCCAGCGGCCCTTGATGAGCCCGTCACGCTCCAGCCGGTGCAGGACGGGGTAGAGCATCCCGTCGGACCACTCGAGTTCACCGCCGGAGAGCAACTGGACCTGCTTGAGGATCTCGTACCCGTACGTCTCGCCGCCCGACAGGATGGAGAGCACCATCGGGCGCGATGACGCGGCCACCAACTCCTTGTAAACCGGCTTCTTCATCCGGAGACCCTGTGCCGGAGACCTGATACCATGAGACACAATGTACCTTGTACTACAAGGTGTAAGTAAGAATGGTTTCACGCAAGGGCATTTCGCGCGGGGGGTCTTGAACGGACGTTCCCGCGGGAACGTCCGGGGGAGGCCGTCAGCGCGTCGGGAGCGGGATGGACGCCACGGACGGGCGATCGAACTCATCCCGGGACACGCCCCAGATCCGGGAGGGGGTGAAGCGAAGCGCGTCGAAGCGGTCGGGGAGTCGCACGTCGCGCGCGGCGCCATCGGGCTCGATACGCAGCCACATGGGCCCGCCGCTCAGGCCGCCCGCGTCGAGATCCATGGGACGCAGCCACATCGTCCCATCTTCGCTGCAGCGGAAGTCCACGTAACGCGGGAGGTAGCTCGCGAGTTCGCGCGGGGTCCCCTGCACCATGTCGGCCATCTGACGTACGAGCCTGAGGCTGTCCTCCGGGGTAAGCCGGGTCGTGACATCTCCCGTCACCTCGGCCTGCCGGAGCGCGAACACCGCTCCTGCAAACTGTCGCGGCGTGACCTCGGTGAAGGGCACGGGCGGAAGGTCGATGGGGTCCACCTCGGCACCGGATCCGTCGAACCCGCGCAGTTGATTCCGGACCCGGTCGTACACGCGCACGAGATTCTCTCCGCAGGGAGCCCACAACCGGTACCACAGGGGGAAACCGCCGTCGCTCTGGATGAAGTCTCCGGACGGATCCTCCAGGGCGTCGCCGAGCGCCACGAGGGTTCGCGTCCCGCCCGTCTCCGGATCCACGGCGACCAGGTCCGCTCCCAGGAGACCGTAACGGAACTGCAGCACGCCCCCGTCCATCGTTGCGGTCGAGTGGGGCACGACGATCTCGCGGCCGAGGCGTGCGGTCCGCACCGAGGGGTCCAGCATGCTCATGCCGCTTCGCACGGTGCCCCGGGGGACCGCCGTGGACAGAAGGGAGAACTCCTCCCGGCCGGCGTCGGGTCGCGAGATCCGTATCAGCGCATGGTGCAGGAGGTCGAGGACCCATGCCTCGCCCGCCCATCCTCCCGCGACGAAGGCCGAGGGCATCGGAAACTCGTCAGGTCCCCCGCCGGCCGATCCGTGGGCGCCGAGGGATTCGCCATCCGCACCGAATCCCACGAAGTACGGCTCCTGCGAATTCAGCACCCACACGGAACCGTCGGCCAGAACCTCGAGGTCCCGGACCACCGCGAGGGAGTCGGACGTGCCCAGCACCTCGATGGCCGACGCCGATAGCTCAATCGCAGGGGACGACGGATCGCCCTCTGCGTCTGCGCCATCTACGTCTGCGCCGTCAGCGCATGCGACGAACGCCGTTCCGGACAGCAATGCCGCAGCGCACCGACACGCCCGTGTGATCGGCCTCAGCCGAGCCAGCTCAAACATACCGTGCTCTCCTTGTCTCCGAGCGGGTGGAGGCCCACGCGCGGCCGCGAAGCAGGAGGGCTGCCGCCACAAGCACATGCGCCGCGGACCATGCCCAGTACCCGAGGCCGAGATAGGGAAGAACCGTGATCTCACCAGCGGTGGTGACGGCTGATCCGTCCAGGAGGCTGGCCACGCCGAATCCGAGGGCGGAGACGCCAAACGCGCCGATGGTCCAGGTGAGCCATCGCACTCTCGACCGCCATGAATACAGGAGGGCCGGCAAGGTCATGGCCATGGCCAGAGTGGGGATCAGAGGGAGAATCCATCCGTCCACGATCGCATGGTGCAACCACTCGTGAGCGGGGGCCGACCACGGCACTTTATTGTACGCGATTTGAAGTGCTGCGGGCCCGGCAATCGGCAGAAAAAGCGACACTCCGTACATCGCGCATCCCGCCAGCAGGAGATATCGCCACCAAGGCCGGCCGGCCCTGGTGAACTCCCTAGCGAGCGCCGCCGGCGCGCCGAGACCCTCGCGAGCGATCACCAGCGCCGGGTAGGGAGTGAGCGCCGGGTTCAGTTCCAACTCCAGGTCGACGCGCGCACGCAGGTGATCCTCGAGTTCGTCCAGTTCGCGGGGTGAGAGAGACGTCCTGCGTTCGAGACGCCTGCGCCAACTCGCGACCCCGGTGTCCAGCTCAAACACGGCTCTTCATTCGAACCCCGATTTCGATGACCCATACCACGAAGTACAATGTACCTTGAGATACAAGGTATCGGTATCGGAGAATCCGGCAAGGGCTTCCTGCCGGTCAGGGGCAACCGGACTGTCGCCTTTGTTCAGATACCGAGGTCGATCAGGACCTTGCCGAGGGGGCCGGATTCCACCGCCTCGTGGGCGGCCACGATGTTTTCGAGCGCGAAGCGCTCCGCCACCGTGTGCTTCAGTTCCCCTTCGGTCAGCCACTTGGTGAGATCCTCCACGGCCTTCTGCTTCGCCTCCTCGGGCATGAGGAAGACGAGTTCGAAGCGCACGGTGAGGTTCTTGTAGAGGAGGGTGTAGAAGGGGACGGCCGGCTGGGGTTCGCCCTCCGAGGCGTAGGCGGAGATCACCCCGTTGGCCTTCAGCATCGCGATCGAGGCGTCGAGATTCCCGCCCATTTCGACCTCGACGATGCGGTCGACGCCCTCTCCTTCGGTCAGTTCCGCGACGCGGGCCGGGACATCTTCCTCACGATAGTTGATGACGACGTCCGCACCCGCCGCCCGGGCGATCCGCACCTTCTCGTCCGCGCTCACGGTGGAGAGGACCCGGGCGCCGCCCAGCCTGGCGCACTGGACCGCATAGGCGCCGACCGCGCCCGCGCCGCCGGTCACGAGCACGGTCTGCCCCTCGACGGGACCGTCGGCGTACACGCAGCGGTGCGCGGTCAGGGCGGGGATGCCGAGACACGCGCCATCCATGAACGTCGCGTTCGCGGGGAGGTGGACGGCCCGGGACTCGGGGACGGTGGCGAACTCCGCCGCGGTGCCGAGGTTGCCCCCCCACTGCGCCTCGTAGATCCAGACGCGGTTGCCGAGCCGTCCGGCATCGACGCCGTCCCCCACCTGGTCGATGACCCCGGCGCCGTCGAAGTGCGGCACCACGAGCGTGGAGTCGAGCGCGCCGCGGCCGCCGGCCCGCCGCTTCACGTCGACGGGGTTGATTCCGGAGGTGCGTACGCGGACCCGAACTTCGCCGGGGCCGGGCACCGGCATCTCCCGCTCCCCCACCTCCAGCACGTCGGCCGCCGACCCCAGTTTCGTGTACCATGCAGCTCGCATGTCGTCCTTCTCCCGCTATTCGCCGCTGGGGTCGCTGCCCGTGTCCGCGCCCGTGTCCGCGCCGGAACTCAGGCCCTCCGCGTGTCCGTCCACGGGAAGTGCCTGCCCGGATATCTTCGCACCTGCGCCGGAAGTGAGGAAGAGCACGAGCACCGCCACGTCGCTCAATCCCCGTCCCCGGTCGATTCGTAGCCGTGTTCCGCCGCGGGATAGCTTCCCGCCCGCACTTCCTCGGCGTAGCGCGCGACGGCCTCCCGCGTGGCCTTCCCGAGTTCGGCGTATCGCTTCAGGAAGCGGGCGCTGAACCCTTCGTTCAGGCCGAGCATGTCGTGCAGCACGAGCACCTGTCCGTCGCAGTCCGGCCCGGCTCCGATCCCGATCGTCGGCACGGAGACGGCCTCCGTCACTCGCCGGGCCGCGGCGGTCGGCATCAACTCGAGGACGATGGAGAAGACGCCCGCCTCCTCCAGGGCGACGGCTTCCTCCACCAGCCGGGCCGCCGCCTCTTCATCCTTCCCCTGAATCCGGTGTCCCCCGAGCGCGTGCACCGACTGCGGCGTGAACCCGAGGTGGCCCATCGCCGGAATCCCCGCCCGGATGATCGCCCGCACCGCGTCGACGACCTCGAACCCGCCCTCGAGCTTCACGGCGCCGGCTCCGGTGTGCTTGAGGATGTTGCCCGCGTTTCGCACGGCCTCCGCGGGCGAGACCTGGTAGCTGAGGAAGGGCATGTCGACGACGACGAAGGCGCGCGCCGCCCCGCGCGTCACGATCCGGCCGTGGTACGTCATCTGCTCCACCGTGGCGGAAAGCGTCGTCTCCTCGCCGCACAGGACGCTCGCCAGGGAGTCGCCGACGAGAATCAGGTCCACGCCGGCGGCGTCCACGAGCGATGAGAAGAGCGCGTCGTAGGCGGTGATGGCGACGATCTTCTCGCCGCGCGCCTTCATCGCCACGAGGTCGAACGTCGTCCGCTTCCGTGCTTCCGAGCTCCCGCCCGGCACGCTCATGGTTCGCGTCACTGGATCATCCCCCTGTCACACGTCTCCCGCGCCCCTCCGGCGGGAACATCGTCCGCCCCGTCTCGGAATCCATCACACGGATCGCGCTCACGGGACAGTTCGCGGCCGCCTCCAGGACGAGCGCGGCGGGGTCGCCCTCGGCGTCGACGACGGTCGACTGGCGGTTCTCGTTGTGCGCGAACACGCCCGGCGCGGTGGCCACGCACATCGCGTTGCCGACGCAGAGCCCGTGATCGACTTCGATCCTCACCATGTGGACCTCACCATGTCACGGGCATGGATTCGATGGAGCGGAACTGGATGCTCGGCTGGTAACGCAGTTCATCCGTGTCGAGCGCGAACCGCTCGAAGCGGCGCGCCAGCCCGCGGAACACTTCCTGTCCCTCCATGCGCGCGAGCGCGACCCCGAGGCAGTAGTGGATCCCCGACCCGAAGGAGAGATGCGGGTTCGGCTGGCGCCCGATATCGAAGCGGTCCGGGTCCTCGAACACGGCGGGGTCCCGGTTCGCCGCCGCGATGATCCAGCGGATCCGCTCTCCGGGCGACAGCGTCTTCCCGCACAGTTCGGCTTCCTGCGCGACGATTCGCTGGGTCGACTTCACCGGCGGATCGAAGCGGAGACACTCCTCGGTCGCGGTCCTGGCGAAGCGGTCCGGGTCCGCCCTCAGCCTGTCCCACTGCGCGGGATGCTCGATGAAGGCGCGGAGCCCGTTGCAGATCAGGTTCATCGTCGTTTCGTGTCCCGCGAACAGCATCAGCCCCGTATTCACGAGCACCTGGTGCCGGGTGAAGACGCCGTCGTTTTCCCCTTGGGCGAGAGCCGAAATCAGGTCATCGCCGGGATTCCCGAGCCGCTCCTCGACGAACGGGCGGGCGTACGCCACGATCCCGCGGATCCCCTCCGTCAGGGGCCGCAGCCGGTCGGGTTCGCCGCGATTCAGGTGGAGGATGCTGTCCGCGAGCCCGCGGAGCGTGTCCATGTCCTCGCGGGGGACGCCCATCATTCGCGCGATGATCCGCACGGGGAGCGGCGCCGCCAGATCGGTGACGACGTTCATCCGTCCCCTGGGCCACAACTCATCCAGGAGTTCGTCCACCGCCCGGCGCACGAAGGGACGCCAGCTCTCCATCGCCGTGGGGGTGAAGAAGGAGTGAACCGTCTTCCGCTGGTCGAGGTGCGCGGGACGGTCCTGTTCCACGAGTTGATCCGCGCGGAACGTCCTGACCTCGTCGAACAGGGGCGCGTCCTCGGGCAGCACCGGCGGGTACGGCGCCCCCTCCACGCCCCGGATCACGGCAGAGGAGAAGAGTTCGTGGTGGCGGAGGATCCAGACGACGGGATCGTACCCCGTCACGACCCACAGCCCGAACTTCTCATTCCAGTGGACGGGATCCCGCTCCCGCAGCCGGGCGAACGAGGCGTACGGGCGCGCGATCACCTCCTCCGCGAAGAGGTCGTCGAGATCCGCCGGCGGGCCGGCGGCCCTGGCGGCCCGTGACGGCCTGCTAGGGGGAGAACCGGTAGACGACGGGCAACCGGTCGACATCGGTGACGCTCGAGTCCGTGTGGTGGTAGATGAGCTGACGTCCGGTGCCGCAGTCGCCGAAGGCGTCGCAGGAAATCGTGCCGATGAGACCCTCGATGCCATGGGCTCCAATCCGCGCGCGCAGGGCGGCGCGGTCGATGTAGAGCCGTCCGCCCTCCTCCACCGCCACGGCGGCGATGGCGTCGAGCAGAAACGTCGTGGCGTCGTACGCGAGCGCCCAGTAGGCAGTCGAGGGATGCTCGCCGTACTCGGCCTCGTACGCGGCGATCACCGTCTCGGCGCTCCTCCCGGTCACCGCGTTGACGTTGCCGCGATAATCCGACTGGGGTCCGGCGAAGTAGATCCCTTCGGACTGCGGCTCCTCCAGGAACTCCGAGACCAGGAGGGCCGCGCCGGAGATCAGCGTCGCGTCCTCGAGGCCGTCAAACCCGCGCGCCTGCGCCGCGAACGGCGAACCTTCGGGGACGAAGAGCGGGAAGAAGACCCCGTCCGGCCCCGCGGCCGCGAACTCCGCGAGCACGGACGTCATGTCCGTCTGACCCTTCGCGATTCCAGTCGCGACGGGTACTTCTCCGCCGACCGCGCGAAAGGCGTCTCCGAAAGCGTTCGTCAGCGCCGTCGTGTAGGGATCCCCGTCGTGCAGCGTGACGATCCGCCGGAGGCCGAGATGATTGTAGGCGTAGTCGGCCACGGCCCGCGCCTGGTAGAGGTCGTTGTTGGCAACCCGGAAATAGCCGGGGTGGTGGTCCGGGTTCGGGTTGCCCGCCAGATCCGAGGTCAGCAGTGGCGACGTGGTGCTCGGCGCGATCATCGCGAATCCCGCCCGGCTGATCACCGGGGAGGCGGCCACCGCGGCGGCGGAGCAGGAGGTGCCGATGACGCCCACGACCTGCGGATCGGCAACGATCTCGCCGGCGCCGGCCCGCCCGCCGTCGGGGGAGCACCCGGAGTCCACCGGGTCGCCGAGGTCGACGCCGCGGCCGAGGACGGTGCCCACATCGCGGACGGCAAGCTCCACGCCGCGCCGCGCCGCGACCCCGAGCGATGGCGCCCCCGTCATCGCCAGCAGGGAGCGGATCCGCACCGACTCGCCGCGCAGAATCGTCACGGTTCCCAGCGGCCCCGGCTCGAAGCTCGACGGCCCCGTGCTTCCATCGCATGAGACCGTGAGGAATGCCGCGAGAACCACGATCCCGGTCTGTCGAACGGTTCCCCACCCTGCGCGCATAATCACTCCCCCTCGTGACAGTTCGTATGCTCCGACGCAAGCTACGCACAGGTCTCGGCGCCTCCAAGACGCCCCGGCGGCTGGCCGCCCGGGGCAAACTCCGCGCCGGCGCCGGCCGCGCGGAGATGACCGACAGGATGGTCGACGCTCGAAAGGGATCGCGATGACTCGAAACCGGCTTCTTCTGATGGCCGCGCCTCTGCTCGCATGCGCCTGCGGAGACTCGGCCGCCCCCGGCTCTCCCGCTCCAATCCCCCTTGAAGAGCTGACCCGCGGGGCCTGGTCTCCGCCCGTCATGCTCCCGAACGACCGCTTTCTCCCCACGTCCGGGGCGGGGCCTGCCCGACATGGCTTCTCCGGCACCATCACGTTGACTGGCGCGGAGATGCAGACGGAACCCGCGGAACTCGATCCGCGCCGCTTCATGGGGCGGGACACGAAGCGCTTCCCGGACGTGTCGCTCGGATTCGTGGCGGAAGGCCGCGACCTGATCCCGTGGAACCGCAATCTCATCGTGGCCGGCACGCGCACCGAAGCCGGGAGTTACTGGGATGTCCTGGTCGGGCCCGGAACCGTCTGGGCCGAGCCGGGGGAAGCATGGTCGCGGGCGGCGTTCCCGCTGCAACTCGCGAGTTCCGTCGAGAACGAGACGTACAACGGGGTCGCGACCTTCGCCTTCAACGACCGGGACGTGTCCGGCGTCCGCTTCCAGACCGTGACCCAGGGGCGGCCCTATTTCCTCGTCCAGCGGCGGCTGATGTGGGGCCAGCTCGCGGCGGAGTTTGCGCCGGGCTCGGCGCCGGCTGGCGCGATCGAGGCCTTCGCCGCCGAGAAGGCGCGGCGTCTGCCCCTGCGCCCGATCTCCGACCTGCGTCCGCGGGTGGGAGACGCCGTGTTCGACGCCATGCACGGGGACATGAATACCGCGAACATGGTCACGGCCGCCTTCCTCGTGCGGGACACGCTCTATGCCGCCGACTGCCCCACGCCGTTCGGGGAGCTTCCCTTCTGCCGGGAGCAGCGTTTCGGGATCTGGTCCGTCACCAAGTCCACCGGGAACACGGTGGCCGCGCTGCGGCTGGCGCAGCGCTACGGGCGCGAGGTCCTCGAGGAGCGCGTGGCCGACCAACTGAACGTCACGGCGGAACACGACGGCTGGGAGGACGTGCGTTTCCGCGATGTCCTCAACATGGCCACCGGCGTGGGAGAGGGATCGACGCGGACCGAGCCCAACAACACGGGCGACGGCTACCTGGTCGGCTACGACGACTGGTATACGGCGATCTCGATGGACGAGCGGATCCGGCAGGTGTTCCGCGCCTCGAACCATCCGTGGGGGCCGGGCGAGGTCGTCCGCTACCGCGACCAGGACGCGTTCCTCATCGGCGCGGCGATGGACGCCTACCTCAAGCATCGGGCCGGTCCGGAGGCGGACCTGTGGCAGATGCTGGAGGATGAGGTCTACCGGCCCATCGGCGTGCCGCACGCGCCGACCAACCGGCTCGTCGAGCCGGACGGCTCGCTCACGCTGCCGCAGATGTCGCAGGGCTATTACCCGACGGTGGACGACCTCGCGAAGATCGCCCGCCTCCTCCAGAACGGGGGCAACCACGAGGGCGAACGGCTTCTGCACGCGGAACTGACCGCCGAAGTGCTGTACCGGACGGACGTGCGCGGGATCACCTTCGGCCCGCCCGTCGACATCGGGCAGCCCAGCTACTACCTCGCGGTCTGGCACCAGAACTACGCTGGCGAAGGGGGCTGCGTCGTCGACCTCACGCGCATGTCGGGCTGGGGCGGGCACCGCGTCGTCCTCTTCCCCAACGGCATCGTCGCCATCCGGATCTCGAAGGTGACGGGAAGCGAAGCCTCCCCCGTGGAGGGACTCGCCGCCGTAGCCGACCGCCTGGACCCGTTCTGCCCCTGACCGCGCGGCGTCCGCGGTTACGCCGGGGCGATCTCCGGGTCGGCGGAGGTATGTGATTTTTCCTCGACGATCCCCGAGCCGTAGTCCTCGCTGAGGGCGCGCTTGAGGCGGTGGCGTTCATCGTTGAGGCGATAGACCTGACGCGCGGCTTCGGTGAAGCGGGGACCGAAGTCGTCCGCGCGTTCCAGGCGACGCAGTTCGTCCTCGACGTCCCAGATCCCCCGGTTCACTTCCGCCAGAGCGGCGACGCGCTCCCGGACCCGGCGCGGCGCGGCGTCGAGCGCTCCGATCGTCCGCGCGCACACGGCCTCGACGTTCGCCAGCTCGGAGTTCACATTCGCGAGCTTCCGGCGATCGCGGATCCGGGCCTGCTTCAGTCGCAGGATGGTGATGCGGTCGATGAGTTCGCCGGCGGACACAGGGATCTCGATATTCACGCTCCGAACATAATGGGGAGGGAGGGGACGCGGTGAGGATTGGACTCGTGGGGTTCGCGGGTTCCGGGAAGACGACGGTGTTCAACGCGATGACGGGACTCGGCGTGCCGGTCGGGTTCGGCGGCGAGGTGCGCCTCGGCACGGTGCGGGTTCCGGATGCGAGGATCGATGCGCTCAGCGCCCGCCTCTCCCCGCGCCGAACGACGTACGCCGAGATGCGGTTCTGCGACATCCCGGGCGAGCACGGCGCGGCGAGCAAGGGCCTGTCGCCGCGCGGGCTCCAGCAGATCCGCGATCAGGAAGCCCTCTGCCTCGTCCTGCGCGACTTCGATAACCCCGCGCTTGCCGACCCGCCGGACGCGGGGGGCGAACTCGAAGCCTTCGCGACGGAATGTCTGCTCTCCGATCTCGACCTCGTCGAGCGGCGGCTGGACCGGGCACGCCGCGAGGGAGCGGACGCGGTCGAGATCGCCGCCTTCGAACGGGCGCTCGGGACGCTGGAACGCGAACAGCCGCTGCGGACCGTGCCGCGGGCGGAGCTGGACCGCGCGCCGTTCCGCGGCTACGGCCTCCTGACGGACCGCCCGCTGCTCGCCGTGCTGAACCGCAGCGAAGACCGGGCGGGGGAGCCGCTGCCGCCGGCGCTCGACGAGCGACTCGCCGCGATGGGGGCCGGCGGGCTGGCGCTGTCCGCGCCCGTCGAGGCGGAAATCGCCGACCTCGACCCGGAGGACCGGGCCGCCTTCGTGGAGGCGCTCGGCCTGCGCGAACCGGCGCTCGCCCGCTTCATCCGCTCGGCCTACGGACTCCTCGATCTCATCTCCTTCTTCACCGCCGCCCCCGCCGAAGTCCGCGCCTGGACGATCCGGCGGGGTACGCGCGCCCGGCGGGCGGCGGGCCGGGTCCACTCCGACATGGAACGCGGCTTCATCCGCGCGGAGGTCATCCCCTACGAGGTGTTCGCGAAATACGGCTCCGAACAGGCCGTGAAGGAGGCGGGCCTGCTGCAGGTCGAGGGCAGGGACTACGTCGTCGAGGACGGCGACATCCTCCACATCCGCTTCAACGTCTGACCCACCCGCCGAACCCGGAGTCCTACCCTTCGAGGAGCGTCTCGATGTGGGCGGCGGTGGCGAGCGCGGTGCCGTCGAGGTTGTAGCCGCCCTCCAACAGCGAGACGACGCGCCCCTCGCAGCAGGCATCCGCGTAGTCCATCGCCATCCGCGTCATGCGCCGGAAGGCGTCGTCCGTGAGCGCGAAGCAGCCCAGGAGGTCGTCCACCCGGCTGTCGAAGCCCGCCGAGACGATGACGAAATCGGGGTTGAAGTCCGCGACGGCGGGGGAGAGCGTGTCATCCCAGCGGCCCAGCATGTCGTCGTCCGTGGCGCCGCAGTCGAGGTGCACGTTGATGTTGAGTCCCGTCCCCTCGCCTTCGCCGGTGAGGGCCGGGTCGCCCGTTTGCGGGTAGGCGGCCCAGTCGTGGGCGGAGAAGAAGAGCACGGAAGGATCATCGTAGAAGGCGTTCTGCGTCGCGTTCCCGTGGTGGTAGTCCCAGTCGATGACGAGCACCCGCTCGAACCCGTGCACCTGCTGCGCGTACCTCGCGGCCACGCCGGCGTTGCTGTAGTAGCAGAACCCTTCCTCGGCGCCCGTGTTGTTCGCGTGGTGACCCGGAGGCCGGATCGCGCAGAACGCGTTCCGTACCTGCCCCGCGACGACCGCATCGATCGCGGTGAGCGCGCCCGAGACGGCGAGTTCCGCGACCGGGCCCGAGACCTCGATGTCACGGATCGACGCGACATGCTCCGGCGTGTGGAGCGCCTCGATGTGCGGCATCGCCTCGGCGGCCGGCGCGAGCGGAACCGTGGCCTCGTCCAGCCCTCGCGCGACGAGTTCCTCCCGAATGCGCACGAGGCGGTCGGGAATCTCCGGCGGGCGCCCGCCATCGGGCCGGATCAGGACGTGGTCCAGGTAGCGCGGATCGGAGAGGAGGCCGGTCCCCGTCGCGGGAACGGAGGACGCGCCGCTCGAGCCGGCGTTCGACGCCCCCGAGTCGGGTGCGCCCCGGCAGGACCAGGCGGCGGCCGGGAGCAGGGCGAGGCCCGCGGCACCCAGAGCGGCCTCTTCGACGAACTTCCTTCGCGTGCGGGCGAAATCTCTCGGCGTGCGCATGGCGGGACCCCCTTTCCTGAAACTAGACTAAGCGGAGGCTGACGAGGGCCGCGAGACCTGTCGCGAGAGTCTGTCGCCAGGCTTCGACCGGCCTGCCCAACTCCGAGGTATCCCATGGCTGCCGTGAACACGATCAGGAACCCTCCCCTCCGTACTCTTTGTCTCTTGGGCGCCGTCACCGGGGGGCTGGTCGTTTTGGCCGGTTGCGGAGGCGCGCCGGGTGAGGAGGAGACGGACGCCATGGCGGAATCCGAGGAGGCCGCCGACACCCGGATCGTGGACCAACTCGCCGCCGGGGACGCCGTCTTCGGACTCTTCTCAGGGGATCACACGCCCGAGGCCGGCGCCGCCATGGCCGCGAACCGTCCCCTCGATTTCGTATTCTACTCGCTGGAGTCCGGCCCCTTCGACATCCCCGCGCTCGAGAGCTACGCCGCCGGGATGTCGGAAGCCTCGGGGCACATGATGCCCCACCCGATGCTGCTGCGGATCCCTCCGATCCGGGACGGGCACGACGAAGCGCGGGACCGCGCCGCGCAGGGTCTGGCGGCCGGGGTCTCGGGGATCGTCTACCCGCACGTCGAGACCGCCGAGGAGGCGGCCCTCGCGGTGGACGCGCTCGGCGACGCCGCCTGGCCCGGCAATCCCGACGGCCACCTGATCAGCTTCCTCCTCATCGAGGACCAGTTGGGGATCGACAACGTGCGGGAGATTGTCTCCACCCCCGGCGTCAGCGCCGTCTCCCCGGGGCCGGGCGATCTCCGGCGCGTCTACGATGGAGATATGGAGAAGGTAGAGGAGGCGATCCAGATCGTGCTCGCCGCCTGTCTCGAGTTCGATGTGCCGTGCGGGGTCACGGCCGGAGTGGATGACATCGCCATGCGGATCGAGCAGGGATTCCGCGTGATTATCGTCACCCAGCCGGAAGCCGTCGCCCTCGGAATGGCCGCCGCCGGCCGCTGACGATCAACCCGCGACCCAGCGGATCGTTTTTATGCAGCAGGAGGAAAGATGAAGCCGCTCAGCCTGATCACACCGGTCCTCGCGCTCGCGCTGATGCCCGCGGGGGCGCTCGCGCAAGAAGGCTCCGGAGGCGGGAACGGAACCGAACCCGAGCCTTCGCGCTGGGAGTCGAACCATTCCATCGTCGTGGACGGGGAGACCGTCGAATACCGAGCGGTCGTCGGCAGCGTCATCCTCCGCGACAACGAGGAGAACGCGACGGGAGAACTCTTCTACACGGGGTACTTCCGGACGAACGGCGGCGACCCCTCCACGCGCCCCATCATCTTCGCCTACAACGGGGGACCCGGGTCTGCCTCGTTCTGGCTCCACATGGGGATCATGGGACCGCGCCGCGTCGTGACGCCCAACGTGGGCCAGCAGGCGCCGCCGCCGTACCCGCTCGTCGACAACGGCCACACGGTGCTCGACATCGCGGACGTCGTGATGGTGGACCCGATCGGGACGGGGTTCAGCCGCCCCGCGGGCGACGCCGATGGGACCGATTTCTGGGGGATGGACGAGGACGCCGCCTCCCTCACGCAGTTCATCCGCCGGTTCCTGAGCGAGAACGACCGCTGGAACGCGCCGCGCTACATCCTCGGCGAGAGCTACGGCACGACGCGCTCGGTGCTGCTGGCGCGCCACCTGCAGGGCGCGAACATCGACCTCAACGGGATCGTGCTCGTCTCCGCGGTCATCGACTTCAACACGCTCCAGTTTCCGCCGGCGTCGCACATCGGGTTCATCACCAACCTCCCATCCTATGCCGTCGTGGCGGAGTACCATGACAGGCTTCCGGGGGGACGGCCCGACGACCTCCAGGCGTTCATGAAGGAGGTCGAGGCGTGGGCGCTGACGGACTACGCGCAGACGCTGCTCGCGGGCACAACGGTGGATCCGGCGCAGCGCGCCCGGGTGCTGCGGCAGATGCACGAGTACACGGGCCTCTCGATGGACTTCCTCGAGCGGGCCGACCTGCGCGTCTCGGCCCCCGAGTTCGAGAAGGAACTGCTGCGCGACGAGGGGCTCACGGTGGCCCGCCTCGACGCCCGCTTCACCGGGCCGACGGGCGACCTGCTCGAGACGACGCCGGGGCACGACGCCCAGTCCTCGGCGATCAGTTCGGCGTACACGTCGCTGTTCAACACGTACGTGCGCGAGGAACTCGGCTACGACGGCGACCGCGAATACTGGCCCAGCGGGATGGCGCGCCCCTGGAACTGGGAACGGCAGGGCGGGCGCCGCGGACCCTTCGGCGGTTCGGCGCTGAACGTGGGACCCGACCTCGCCGAAGCGCTCGAACGCAACCCGCGCCTCGAGGTCCTGCTCATCAACGGGATCTACGACCTCGCGACGCCGTACTTCCCCATCGTGTGGTCGCTGGAGCAACTCGGCCTGGCGCCGGATCTGCGCGACAACATCACGCGCGACGACTTCGCCGCCGGCCACATGATGTACGTCGAGGAGAGCCTGCTCCCGCAGTGGCGTGAGACGCTGGCCACGTTCATCACCCGCACGTCGGTGCCGGCGCTGGTGCCGTAACAGAAAATCCGCTCAGTCGGGAGGGCCTCGCCTACCCGCGAGGTGCTCCCGACACCTACAGGAAGTGCGCCCCGGCGTGATCCGCGAAACAGTCCGCATCGCGTATGTAGCCCAAGACGGTTGCCGGATTCCTGTGGCGGGTGACCTCCATGATCTTGTCGAGTCTGGCCCGGTGTGCAGCCGCGCTGGTGACGAACCCGGCACGAAGCGAGTGCGCCGAGTAATCGGCCGGGTCGAGACCGATTTTCGTGACATAGCGCTTCACCAAACGCGCCACTTCCCCCGGATTCACCGGTCGTCCCGTAGGCACACCGCCTCTTCCCAACGTTTGAAACACATGGCCATCCGAAATGCCGACCGCATCCAGCCAAGCCGACAACCTGCTAATCGCACGCACGATCTTTCCCTCGGGAACCGCGATTCGCTGCCCCACTCCTCCCTGATCCGTCTTCGAACGTCGGACGCGCACGATCATGCCATCAGTCCGCTCCATCGAGATATCCGCCACCACGAGGCCGCACAGTTCGGATCGACGCAGCGCTGCGGCGAAACCGAGCGCGATCATCGCCGCGTCGCGACGACCATGCCGCGTCGCCGGGCAAGCCTCGAGCATCGCGCTGATTCGATCCTCCCGAAGGGCCTTCACCTGCCGCGGCGACTCCTCCCGGAGCCGCGCCAGACCGCGTAGCGTCGCTCCTACTTCGTAGCTCGCTGCGGGTGACGGCAACCCCAGCTTCCTGTACTGGCAGTTGAGGGCACTCCGATAGATTCGCAACGTCGCCAGCGAGAGTTTGCGTCCCGTCGCTCGACTCGTCCCAGAATTCAGCCCAACAAGAAACTCCACAACGTCTTCCACCGTTGCCGCAGCCGGCCGGATGCCCGCCTCTTCGCAGAACATCAAGAAGCACCTCCACGCCTTCTCGTACGCCACCCGTGTGTTCCTCGCCTGTGAAGCCCTCTGCACCCGATCTGCTGTCGCCTCATGCTTCCGGATTGCTTCCACGTTCCACCTCCCGTGCCCACTCGCTTGATCCCCCATCTAACACCAGCTGTCGATCCCCGTCATAACGTGAGTTGCCCTGCCTGACGAACTTGAGCCGCCCCGTATCGGACTTCTGCAGACCAACCGCCTTGCCATGCGCACCCGAAGAACCCCCACTCGGGCTCAGCGTGATGCTACAGCGACGCCTCCCCAAAGTTGTATCGTCGTGCTACCGAGCGCCTTCATTCCCTGGGCGGCCCCCATCTCACCGAATTCATCCGCCAAAGCACAATCCCATCAGACGATTCACCCCCCGCGGGCCGACCCCCTGATCGTCTCTCCCCTTTCGCGACCCATCATCGCGTCACGATGCCGTCATCATTTTTGCTATAATTCCATTTATCGTGGCATCCTGACGGGCTGCAATGATGCGTTCCTCGTCGACGACTCAACCCGCGATCGTTTGATCTCTCAAGATCACCGGACGGTCGAGATACTTAGGCCCATTCTTCGCGGTCGTGATATTGACCGTTATCGAGCAAACTGGGCCGGTTTGTGGCTTATCGACAATCACAACGGCTACAACAATATTCCACCCGTTCAGGTCACCGATTATCCCGCCGTCAAGAAGCATCTGGATCAATATTACAATACACTCGCTGCTCGCCACGATAAAGGTATAACCCCATATAATCTGCGTAACTGTGCTTATCACGCAGAATTCTCCAAAAGGAAACTCTTCTGGATGGACATGTCCGACAGAGGCCGTTTTTGCTTGTCTGATTCGACGGTGTTCTGTAACGATAAAGGTTTCATTCTAACGGGTCCGTCACTGCGATATCTGTGCGCCGTCTTGAACAGTCGCCTTGTTTCTTGGTTGATGGAGCGAACTGGTCTCACGACTGGTATGGGTTTAGTCCAATGGAAGAAATTCGCCGTGGAAGCCATCCCGATTCCCAAACTAAGTGCGAAGGAGGAACGCCCCTTCCATCGCCTGGTAGACACGATCCTGTCGACAAAAGATGCCAATCATTCTGCAGACATCTCGTCACATCAGGCCGACTTGGATCGCAGAGTCTATCAGCTATACGGACTCACTACGCGTGAGATCGCGGCAGTCTCGCGAAGTTGAGAATCTGTGGAGAAGGCGTTAGCGGACCCGTGAATGTTGGCGCTTCGCCGGGCTGCCGTTCAAATCCGCTTGCGGGATAAGAAGCAAGTTTAGAACACGCTCGTCTTGTTCCCATGTTGGCTTACCGGTGAGAACTAGTAACAATCTCGATGTCCCTGCCTGTAAGACCGTAGAGCTTGTACACGATGCCATCTACTTGACTTTCTAAGTCCGAAGTGCTCGCCGCGTGACCTGCCGCTTTCTTGTGTATAATGTCATCAACAAGGTGAGTAAGAGATTCGACGACTACTTCGAGAGGCCTCGGGATTGGAATGGCGTCGATGGTCGACCGTATCCATCGGGGAACACCCATGCCTGAATTCAGGGCCGTGTTCCGCATGAACCAGGCGATGAGCTGAGAGTTGAGTAAAGCACAGAGGAACTTAATTGAGGATCCCGAGAGCATGTAGGCACTGTTCACGCAGAACAACTCTTCCTGTCCGTCGGCATAGGCGAACCGCCCTTCGTGAGCCAGGTCGATCCAGAACAGTTTCTCCCGCGAAAATTCTGCGTGATAAGCACAG
>NZ_CANPWG010000026.1 GCF_947581915.1 Candidatus Palauibacter scopulicola | reverse complement strand
ATGGGCAATCCCGGCCAGGCGAACCACGCCTCGGCCAACGCCTTCCTGGACCAACTCGCCGGCCACCGCCGCGCGCTGGGCCTCCCGGGGCAGGCCATCGCCTGGGGCGCCTGGTCGGACATCGGCGAGGCGGCGGAGCAGCGCGACCGGATCGACCGGCAGCGCTCGGCGCTCGGAGGCCGCTGGTTCACGCCGCAGCAGGGCATGCGGGCGTTCGACCGGCTCGTGCGGCAGGACGCCACGACGTCGGTCGTCATGTCGATGGACTGGGATGTGTTCGAGGAGGCCGTCGACGATCCTCCGCCCATGCTCGAAGACCTGCTCTCCGCGGCGTCCGAGGCCCGGGCGGGTGACGACGCCTCCTCGGAGGATGTCCTCACCCGGCTTCGGGGGACGCTGGCGGCGGAGCGCGAGGATCTCCTGGTGTCCTTCGTGCAGGGGGAGGTCCAGGCCGTGCTGCGGCTGTCGTCGGCCCCGGCCCCCACGGTGGGCTTCTTCGATCTCGGGATGGACTCGCTGATGGCTGTGGAGTTGCGCAACCGGCTGAACCGGGCGTTCTCGGGGACGTACACGGCGCCGAACACGCTGGTGTTCGACTATCCGAACATCGCCGAACTCGCCGCGCACCTTGCGGAGGAAGTCGGGGAAGGGGGGGCGGCTCCCGCCCCGGCGCCCGAGCCCGCGCGCGAGGCCACGGTGCAGCCGTCGGAACGCGACCCGGACGACGTGGCGGTGGACGATGGCGTCGCGATCGTCGGTATGGCGTGCCGTTTCCCCGGCGCGCCGGACCTCGCCGCCTTCTGGCGCCAACTCGAAGCCGGGACGGATGCGGTCACGGACGGGCGCCGGGACGCGGGCCCCTGGAACGGCGTGGCGGGAGACCCCGCTTCGGAGGACCACGACGCGCGCCGCGGCGCCTTCCTCGAGGACATCGACAAGTTCGACGCGCGCTTCTTCGCCATCACCCCGATCGAGGCGCGCATGATGGACCCCCGCCAGCGCCTCCTGCTGGAGACGGCGTGGCACGCGCTGGAGGATGCGGGCCTGGATTCGGCGCGCCTGAAGGGCACGAACACGGGGGTCTACGCCGGTGTCACCACGGGAGACTACCGGGATCTCGCCGCGGCCATGGGCCACGGGCACGGGTACCTGGGGACGACGATGAGCGTGACCGCGGGCCGGGTCTCCTTCGCGCTCGGTCTCACCGGTCCCGCCGTCCCGCTCGACATGGCATGCGCCTCCTCGCTCGTGGCAGTCCACCAGGCCGCCGCCGCGGTCCGGCAGGGAGAAGTGGAACTGGCCCTCGTCGGCGGCGTCAACGCGATCCTGTGGCCCGAGACGGCCACCTTCATGAAGGAGGTCGGGCTGCTCTCGCCGAGCGGCCTCTGCCACAGCTTCGATGCGGCGGCGGACGGGTTCGTGCGCGGCGAGGGCTGCGGGGTGGTCGTCCTCAAGCGGCTCGCCGATGCGAAGGCCGACGGCGACCGGATCTGGGGCGTGATCCGCGGATCCGCGGTCAACCAGAACGGGACCAGCGCGGGGCTCACGGTGCCGAACGGGCCGGCCCAGGAACGCGTGATCGAGCAGGCGCTCGCGCAGGCGGGCGTCCCGCCGGCGTCGGTGGACTACCTCGAGGCGAACGGGGTGGGATCCGATCTCGGCGACCCGATCGAAGTGCAGGCGGCGGCGGCCGTCTACGGCCGCGGACGCGACGACGAGCGGCCCCTTCTGATCGGTTCCGTGAAGACGAACATCGGCCATCTCGAGTGCGCGGCCGGGATCGCGAGCCTCATCAAAGCAGTGCTCGCCATGAACGAGGGCCGGATCCCGAAGCAGCTGCACTTCCACAACCCGAACCCGCACCTGGCCTGGGAGGACCTCCCGGTGCGGGTCACGGACGAGGCCGTCGCGTGGCCGCCGGACGGCGACCGTCCGCCCCGGGCGGGGGTGAGTTCGTTCGGGATTTCAGGGACGAACGCGCACGTCGTCGTCGAGGGGAACGGCGGGCCGGACCGCGCTTCGGTCCTGAACGGCGCCCGGATGCCGGCGGGCCCGGCGGTCACGGTTCCGGTCGCCGTGCCGGAGTCGGCGGGGGCGTCGCCGCCCGACGCGACCGCTGCCACTCCGCGGGAGACCCGCCTCCTGCCACTCTCGGCGAAGTCGCCGCGGGCGTTGCGGGAGATGGCGCGACTGTACCTCGAGTGGCTCGAGGGGCGCGACGGCGAGACGCCGGAGGATGGTGGCGCCGGAGACTCGGTGCTCGCGGACATGGCGTGGACGGCGGGTATCGGCCGGACGCAGCTCGCCCACCGCGCCGGCCTCCCGTTCCGCGACATGACGTCGCTTCGCGATGAACTCCGCGTGCTCGCCGAGCGGCCCGTCGATGAAGACTGGCGCCGCCACGCCGAGCCGGTCACCGCACCGAAGGTGGCCTTCGTCTTCGCCGGGGAAGAGGGCGTCTCGGACGGATCTGGCGAGGCTCTGTACGACCGGGAGCCGGTCGTCCGCGCCGTCCTCGATCGCTGCGACGCGGCGCTGAGGGAAGCTCGGGACGGGGCATCGCTCCTCGACGTGATGTTCCGTCGCGAGGGGACGCAGGGAACGCTGCGGGATCCGGAGTGGGCGCAGCCGGCCGCGTACGCCCTGGGCTGCGCGCGGTCGGCCCTCTGGGCGAGCGTGGGCGTCCGCCCCGGCACGGTCGCGGGCCACGGAGTCGGCGAGCTGGCGGCGGGCTGGGCGGCTGGCGTCGTCAACCTGGAGGACGGGTTGCGGCTCGCTGCGGCGAGAGGCACGGCGCTGGCCCGGCCGAAGCAGCGGCTGGCGGCCGCCGTGCCCGACGGCGAAGCGGGCGAAGCCGCGCACGATCCGCTCGACGACCTGGAAGCCGCGGCGCGCGGGATGGAGCTTTCGCCGCCGTCCGTGGCGCTCGTCAGCCAGGTGACGGGCCGCAGGATGGACCCCGGCGAAACGCCGGACGGAGCCTACTGGCGCCAACAGGCGCGTGCGCAGGAGGATCCGGGCCGTACCTCCCGGGCGCTGGCGGACCTGGGCGTGGACCTCGTCGTGGACGTCGGGAAGGCTTCGTCCGCGGGTCCGACGGCGCTGACCGACTGGCCGAACGCGGAGGAACGCGCGGGGCAGCCGTTCGCGGCCGCGGTAGCGAGGGCGTACGAGGCCGGGCTTCCCATCTCCTTCGCAGGGTTGTTCGCGGGTGAGACGAGGCGCCGGATCGCGCTGCCCGGCTATCCGTTCCAGCGCAGGCGCCACTGGATCGAGACGAGGGCTTGAACGCCACCGCGGCGGGCGGCCGGGCCGGCGTTCGCTACCAGCCGGACGAGAAGCCCTCGGCGCCCCTGGCGCTCGGCGTCGGGCTTCAGCTCGCGGTGCTGAACATCGCGGCGATCGTGCTGATCCCGCTCGTCGTGATGCGGGCCGCGGGCGTGAGCGAGGAGTATCTGTCGTGGGCAGTTCTGGCGTCCGTCACGGCCTGCGGCCTGGCGACGATGCTGCAGTCGGTCCGGGCGGGGCGCTTCGGCACCGGACACGTCTTGCTGATGGGCACCTCCGGCGCGTTCATCCCGGCGAGCATCATGGCGCTCACCGAGGGTGGCCCGGCCCTGCTCGCCACCCTCGTCGTCGTCGCCGCCTTCATCCCGCTCGTGCTCTCCTGGAGGCTGTCCCTCCTCCAGCGGATCCTGACCCCATCGGTCTCGGGGACGGTGATCATGCTGATTCCCGTGACGGTGCTGCCCTTCGTGTCGGGGCTCCTCGCCACCGGGCCCGACGGCGGCGCTCCCCCGGGCGGCCCCCTCAGCTTCTTCGTCACTCTGATTCTGATCGGGTGCCTCGCGCTGCGCGGGACGGGAGCGCTCCGCCTGTGGGCCCCGGTGATCGGCGTGATCGTCGGGACCGCGATCGCCGCCCGTTACGGCCTCTACGATGTGGAACGCATCGCGGCCGCGACGTGGGTCGCGCTTCCGAACCCGCGGCCGCCGGGCTTCGACCTCCAATTCGGGTCGGCTTTCTGGACGCTCCTTCCCTCGTTCCTCCTCGTGGCCGTGATCGCGGCCATACGGACGATGAGCAGCGCGGTCGCGGTCCAGCGGGTGTCGTGGCGACGCGCGAGTCGGGCCACCGATTTCCGGGCCGTGCAGGGCGCGGTCGCCGTGGACGGCGTGGCCAACCTGCTGGCGGGCTGCGCCGGCACGGTGCCGGGGAGCGCGACCACGACCAGCGTACCGCTCACGCAACTCACGGGCGTGGCGGCGCGGGGCGTGGGGCTGGCGGCCGGCGCCGCCTTCATCGCCTTCGCCTTCCTTCCCAGGGCCTTCGCGGTCGTGCTCGCGATCCCGGATCCGGTATTCGCGGCGTACCTGGCCGTCCTCCTCGCGATGCTGTTCGCGATCGGCCTCAAGATCGTCCTGCAGGGCGGCCTCGATGTTCGCAACGGCATCGTCGTCGGCCTCGCCTTCCTCACCGGCGTCAGCTGTCAGTACGGGCTCATCTTCCCCCAGCAGGTGTCCGCCTTCGCCGGCGGCTTGCTGGCCAACGGGATGAACGCCGGCGGTTTCACCGCCATCGCGCTGACCCTGTTCCTGCGTCTGACCGAACCCCGCCGCGCCCGCATCGAAACCGAGTTCGGTCCGTCGGCGCTGCCGCGGGTCCGGGACTTCCTGGGGACGTTCGCCGCGAAGGCCGGCCTCGGGGAGGAGGTCGCGGACCGCCTGGATGCCGCCGCCGAGGAGGCGCTGCTCTCGCTGACCCGGCCGGAGACACCCGGAGACGACGCCTCCCGGCGCCGACTCGTCATGGCCGCCCGGCGCGAGGCCGGGGAGGTGGCGCTCGAATTCGTGGTCGCGCCACGGGACGAGAACCTCCAGGATCGCCTCGCGCTGCTCAGCGGCGAGGTCGAGGAGACCGCGGAGAACGAAGTGTCGCTGCGCCTCCTGCGGCACCTCGCCTCATCGGTTCGTCACCGGCAGTACTACGACACCGACATCGTCACCGTTCGGGTCGCCGTCGCCGGCAGGCGGGGCGGCGGCAAGTAGGGGGCGGTTCGGCGAGGAGGACCAAGGGGCCCGGAGCAGGCCGTGGGTCTACAGCAGGTCGTGGCCCTCGAGGAACTCGCGCATCAGATCGACGCACTCCTTCGGTTGCTCCACCTGGAGGAAATGCGTGGATTCCGGTATGAAGTCGTAGTCGACCGTGTTGATGTGGCTGAGGTTGAACGACGGCATGTAGGAGAACGTCATCGTGGGATCCGATCCGATGACCTTGGTCGGACACGGAAGGCTGCCCAGGTCCACGAGGAAAGCGTAGGTGCGCGCGTACGCGAAGATCTGCGCCTCGTATTCGCGCGGACACCGAAGCTCGACGCCCTCCCCGTCCGCGGATTCGCGCAGTACGGTGCTGGCCATCAGATCCGCAGCCCCGGGGACGGCGCGCGTCAGCACGAGATGGTGGAGGAGTTCCGAGAACTCCGACTCCCTGCGGAACCGGTCCGTCCGGCGCCGCGCGAGTTCCGCCGACCGGTCGGCGGACTTGTCGAACTCCGCCTCGCCCAGCCTCGGCTTGAAGAGGGGTGGGTCGAAGAGGATCCAGGCGGCGAGTTCGCCGGTTCGGCCCGTTCCGAGCGAATCCGAGAGGAGCGCCGTGAGCGCCGAAAGCGAGTGGAACGCGCCGATCGTCGGCGTCGCGCCGTACCGGGCCGCGATCGCCTCGACGACCTGTTCCTGGTCCCGGATCATGTTGGGGACATTGTGCTCGTCACGCGGGCCGACGGTGTTCCACCCGTGGTTTCTCAGGTCGTAGACGAACACATCGAAATCGTCCAGGAACCGCGACCAGAACGGATAGTACAGGTCGACCGCGAGACCGTTGCCGTGGCCCACGAGCAGACGCCGGCCGCCGGCGCTCCCGTGTCGCCGCACTTTCGTGACGCTGCCGTCGTCGTGCCGGACATCGTCCACCGAATGCGGCTCCGGTACTTCCCACAAGGGGGCGGAAGTCATGTCATGCCGTCCCCCCGGACCGGTCGGCCCGGGGGGACGCGGTCAAGGCCGGTAGGGCGGGGTCAGGCGGCCTGGGAATCGATGTACGCAGCCAGCTTGCGCAGCGTGTCAAAGCACTCCGGGGGGACCGTGACGCCGAACTCCTGCTCGACGACCTTCTTGAAGGCGACCGCGTCGAGCGAGGAAACGCCCGAGTCCGCGAGTCCGCCATCCCACTGGGGCTCACGGCCCAGATCGAGGTGCTCCGCGACGAGTTCTCCAAGGCGAGCTTCACACGACATGGTCATGACCTTTCCGTATAGGGTGGGTGCGGCTGTTCCGATTCGGCGTCCGACGCTCATTCGTCTCGCGCCCGGGCCGGATACTTTACCGTCCGCCCGGAATCGTCAAGGAGGCCGGGGGGGTGCCCCCCAAACAGGAGGGGGCCGGGATGTGGTCGAGGAACGCCTGACGCGAGCAGCTAGCGGCCGAGAATCAGGTCGAAGGCGTCCAGCGGTGTGACGAGCTTGTCTTTCAGAGCCTCGGCGAGCACCGATGGCGTCAGGTCGCGGCCGGAGCGGGCGTCGAAGGCGATCCGGGGAACCTCCAGCACGCGGACGCGCCGCCCGGAGACATGGAAGATCTGGTTGCGGGCCGGGCAGTCGGCCTCGGCCAGCCACGCCGCGAGAGCGGCGACGTGCTCGGGCCCGAACGGGTCGTATCCGGTCCCGTCCGGCTCGCCCAGCTGATCGACGCCGGTCATCCCGGCCACCATGCGCGTCCGCGCCGAGGGCGAGATCACGTTCGAGCGGACGCCGTACGGCGCTCCCTCGATGGAAAGCACCTTCGAGAGGCCGATGATGCCCATCTTCGCGGCCCCGTAGTTGGCCTGTCCGAAGTTGCCGCACAGCCCGGAGGAAGAGGTCGTGTGGATGACGGAGGCGGCGCGGGGGCGGCCGGCCTTGGCCTCCGCGCGCCACCAGGCGAGCGCGTGGCGGCTGGGGGCGGCGTGGCCCTTGAGGTGGACGGCGACGACCGCGTCCCACTCGTCCTCGGACATGTTGAACAGGGCCCGGTCGCGGAGGATGCCTGCGTTGTTCACGAGGATGTCGAGTTTGCCGAACGATTCGACCGCGAGGGCGACGAGGTGGCGGGCGGCGGTCCAGTCGGAGACGTCGTGACGGCTGGCCACGGCCCGGCCGCCGCCGGCCCGGATCTCGGCGCAGACGGATTCGGCCGGGCCGGCATCGGCGCCGTCGCCGCGCACGCCCGTGCCGAGGTCGTTAACGACGACGCTCGCCCCGCCGGCCGCCAGGGCGAGCGCGTGGGCCCGGCCGATGCCGCGGCCGGCGCCCGTCACAATCGCCACGCGCCCGGCCAGGCGGTTCACGGCCGGATGTCCTCGCGCGCGGTCCGTCGGGTCAGCCGTCGATCCGCCGGCAGGCGGCCGCGAGGCGGCGGATGCCCTCCTCCATCTCGTCCTCGGAAATGAGGAGCGAGGGCCCGATCCGGATCACGTGACCGTTCAGCCCGCCGCGGCCGATGAGCAGGCGCTCCTCGCGGGCCGCCTCGAGCAGCGCGCCGGCCCGCGCGCCGTCCGGCGCTCTCCCGTCGCGGTCTTCGACCATCTCGATGCCCTGCATCAGCCCCATGCCGCGCACTTCGCCGATCCAGCCGTGCGCGCGCTTCAGCGCTTCGAGTCCGGCACGAAGCTGCGCACCGCGCTCGGCGGCTCGGGCCCGCACGTTCTCGCGCTTCATCACGCCCAGCGTGGCGTGCATCGCGGCCATGGAGATCGAGTTGCCTCCGTACGTCGAGATCGACGGCCCCTGCCACGCCTCGGCGATCTCCGGCCGCGTGACGGTCGCGCCCACGGGGAACCCGTTCGCGATCCCCTTCGCCATCACCATGATGTCCGGCTCGACGCCCCAGTGTTCGATCCCGAACCAGCGCTCCCCGGTGCGGCCGAACCCGGCCTGCACCTCGTCGATGATGAACAGGCCGCCGTAGCTCCGGATCACCTCCGCCGCCCTCCGAAAATAGTCCGGGGGCGGCACGATGACGCCCGCCACGCCCTGGATCGTCTCGGCGAAGAAGGCGGCCGGCTTCCCGCCCGTCGTCGTCTCGATGACTTCGACGAGGTCGTCGATGAAGAAGTCCGTCGCCTCGGGGCCGGCGCCGACCGGGGAGCGGTAGAGGTACGGCGAGCGGGCGTGGACGATCCCGTCGACGCCGCCGCCGGGCAGCCGCCAGGCGCCCTGCGCGGTCATGTGGCTCGTGAGCGTGCTCCGCCCCGAGTAGGAGAGCCGCAGTGCGACGATCTCGTGCCGCCCGGTGTAGAGGCGCGCCGTCGCGACCGCGGATTCCACCGCCTCCGTGCCGCTGTTCGTAAAGCAGCTCGTGCGGAGGGCCCCCGGCGCGATGTCGGCCAGCGAGCGGGCGGCCTCGATCTGACCTTCCGTCACGTAGAGCGCCGAGGTGTGCCCCAGACGCTCCATCTGCGCGCGCGCCGCCTCGACGACCGCCGGGTTGCAGTGGCCGACCGACGTCGTGAGGATGCCCGCGAACAGATCCAGGTACTCGTCGCCGTCCACGTCGGTGAGCCAGACGCCCTCGCCCCGGGAGAGCGCGAGGGGCTCGCCGTAGTAGGGGCGGACCCAGGGATAGAGGTAGTCGCTCTGCGCCGCGGTCAGCGTCCGCGTGCGGGATTCCGCCGCGGGCGTGGGGCCGGCGGCGTCGGCGGCGTGCGTCGAGGCCGTCTGCGGGGCGGTCTGTACGTTGCTCACTAGTGTCTCCTGATTCCGGGCGTCAATCCCAGCGGTAGAAGCCGCGTCCGCTCTTCCGGCCGAGGCGGCCCGCCGCCACCATCCGCTCGAGCAGGGCGGGGGGTTCGAACACGGGCGATCCCAGCGCCTCGTGCAGGTAGCGGGCGATGTCGAGCCGGACGTCGAGCCCGACGAGGTCTCCGAGTTTCAGCGGTCCCATAGGGTGCCGGTAGCCGAGCATCATCGCGGTGTCGATGTCCTCGGGGCTCGCCACGCCCTCCTCCACCATGCGGATCGCCTCCAGCCCGAGCGCAAGTCCGAGCCGCGAGGAGGCGAACCCCGGCGAGTCGGCGATGACGATCGGCGTCTTCCCCAGGTTTTCGGCGACCTCGCGCGCCCTCGCCACCGTTTCGTCGGACGTCTCCTCGCCGCGCACGATCTCGACGAGCGCCATGATGTGGACGGGGTTGAAGAAGTGCATCCCGACCACGCGGTCGGGCGAAGGAAGTCCCTCGGCGAGCGCGGTGATGGAAAGGGAAGAGGTGTTCGTGGCGAGCAGCGCGCCGTCGGCGGCCGCCTCCCCGCACCGGGCGAGGACCTGCTGCTTGAGATCGAGCTTCTCCGGGACGGCTTCGATCGCGATCCCGACCCCGTCGGCGGCTTCGCCCAGGTACCGGCTGTAGGACAAGCCTTCGAGCGCGCGGTCGCGCGCGTCGGGCGTGACCTTCCCGCGCTGAATCCCCTTGCGGAGGTTGGCCTCGATGCGCTCGCGCGCCGTTTCCAGCGCCTCGGGCATGACGTCGAAGAGACGGGTGTCGTAGCCGGCCATCGCCGCGACCTGGGCGATCCCGTGGCCCATCGTGCCGGCCCCGAGCACGGCCAGCGCCGGACGCGCCGTCATTCGAGCCAGTCCCCCGGGTTCGTTTCCGGTTCGGGGCGGAGCGAGTACCGGCGCACGACCTCGACGGCCTCGAAGCCGAGGTCGTCGGCGAGCGCGTTCGCGATCAGGTTGTCCGCTCCGGTGAAGAGGCGCACCTCGTGGATGTCCCAGTCCGCCGCCCACTCGAAGGCGGCGCGCAGGAGGCGCCGCAGGTTCCCCTTGCGCCGCTCCTCCCGCCTCACGAACGGCGTCTGGATGCGCACGTAGCGGGGCGGGTCGAACAGGGGTTCGTTCTCCTCCACGAAACAGACGAGCATGCCGTCGAGGCCGCCGTCTTCCGCCTCCAGCACGAAGACGACGCTCGTGGCCTCTTCGATGTGACGGCGGAACATGCCCGCGCGCGTCTCGATCGCGTCCGTGCGGAGCCGCCGGTAGGCGGGATTGAGGGCATGAATCCGCATGTACCGGGTCCACATCGCGACGAGCTCGTCGATGTCGCCGACCCGCGCCGGCCGAACCGTGACTGTGTCAGACACGCGTAT
The DNA here is from genome assembly GCF_947581915.1 of Candidatus Palauibacter scopulicola. Classification (NCBI taxonomy): domain Bacteria; kingdom Pseudomonadati; phylum Gemmatimonadota; class Gemmatimonadia; order Candidatus Palauibacterales; family Candidatus Palauibacteraceae; genus Candidatus Palauibacter; species Candidatus Palauibacter scopulicola. The sequence goes on along the minus strand of NZ_CANPWG010000026.1, from coordinate 16,014 downwards.
CTTCCTCCGTCGCTGCCGGGTTTTCGTCCTCGCCGCCGCTTCCGAACCGGGGCGGGCGCTTCTCCACGAAGGCCCGCACGCCCTCGAGCGCGTCCGCGGACTCGAAGCAGGCCTTCTGCGCCGCCGTCTCGTAGTCCATCATCTCATCGAAGCTGGACGACAGGGAGCGCTGCACCGCCTCCTTCGCGAGCCGCAGGGGCAGCGGCGGCTTGCGCGCCAGCGTGCGCGCCCACTCGCGGGCCAGCGGCATGAGTTCGTCCGCGGGGACCACGCGGTTCACGAGGCCGATCCGCTCGCACTCGGCGGCCGGAACCATCTCCGCGAAGAAGAAGAGTTCCGCGGCGCGCGCCGGACCCGTGAGGCGGGGCACGGCGTAGGTCCCGCCCCAGTCCGGGTGGAGGCCGATGCGGTTGAAGGTCTGCCCGATCGACGCCGTCTCGGAGGCAAGCCGCAGGTCGCAGGCGAGGGCGAGGTTCGCGCCGCCGCCCGCCGCGGGTCCGTTCACGGCGGCGATCACGGGCTTGGGCATCCCCCGGATGGCCGATGCGACGCGGCGTCCCGCCTCGACGAGGGAGAGGGCCTCGTCGATGGCCCGCGTTTCGATGAGATGGGTGAGGTACCCGACGTCGGCGCCGGCGCAGAACGCCCGTCCGGCTCCGGTGATGATCACCGCCCGCACCCCGTCGTCCGCGCCGAGCGCCTCGATCCCGCCGGCGATCTCGCCCCGCATCTCGCCGATGAAGGCGTTGAGCTTGTCCGGCCGGTTCAGCGTGAGCGTCCCCACGCCGTCGGCGATCTCGACCAAGACGTGTCCATCGCTCATGCCGGACCTCCCCGCCTCATGCCGTTTCCGCGTCGCGGTGCACGAGGAGCGCGATCCCCTGGCCGACCCCGATGCACATCGTGACGAGCCCGTGGGATGCGTCCCGCCGCCGCATCTCGTGGACGAGCGTCGTGAGGATCTTGGCGCCGGTACACCCGAGCGGATGGCCGAGCGCGATCGCGCCTCCGTTCACGTTCACCCGCGCCGGATCGAGCCCCAGCTCGGCGATGCAGGGCAGGGCCTGCGCGGCGAACGCCTCGTTGAGTTCAATCAGGTCGAGGTCATCGACTGTAAGTCCCGCTCTTTGCAGGGCCTTGCGTGTGGCTGGCACGGGTCCGATGCCCATGCGCTGCGGCTCCACGCCGGCGACCGCGGAAGCTCCCACGCGGGCCATGGGCCGAAGGCCCAGTTCGTCCGCGGCGGCCCGGCTCGCGAGGAGGACGGCGGCCGCCCCGTCGTTGATGCCCGAGGCGTTCCCCGCCGTCACTGTGCCGTCCGCCCGGAAGGCGGCGCGCAGGCGGGCGAGCTGTTCCGGCGTCGTGCCGGGGCGCGGGTGCTCATCGCCGCTTACCCGCAGCGGCTCGCCCTTCCGCTGCGGGACCTCGACCGGCACGATCTCGTCCGCGAACCGGTCCGCCTCGATCGCGGCGGCGGCACGACGCTGGCTCTCCACCGCGAAGGCATCCTGCTCCCCGCGCCCGACGCCGTGATCCTCCGCCACGACCTCCGCCGTCTCGGCGAGCGGGATCGTCCAGGGTTCGGGCATGGCGGGGTTGGTGAAGCGCCACCCCACCGTCGTGTCCGCGAGTTTCGGCGGCACGCGCGAGAATGCCCGGTCCGTCTTCAGCATGACCCACGGCGCGCGGGACATGCTCTCGACGCCGCCCGCGATGAACACGTCGCCCTCGCCGGCCCGGATCGCGTGCGCGGCCGTGACGACCGCCTGCAGCCCCGACCCGCAGAGCCGGTTCACCGTCTGGCCCGCGACCTCGACGGGGAGTCCGGCCAGCAGCCCGGCCATCCGCGCCACGTTGCGGTTGTCCTCGCCGGCCTGGTTCGTGCACCCGGCGATCACGTCCTCGATGCGGCCGGCCGGCACGCCGGTCCGCTCCACGAGGGCGCGGATCGCGTGCGCCAGGAGGTCGTCGGCCCGCATCGACGAGAGCGCGCCGCCCGCGCGCCCCACCGGCGTGCGGACGGCGTCGATGATGACCGGAGTCCGGTCCTGGCCGCTCATCGCGCTTCGCCCCGCTCCCGCCGTCCCGGCCCGATCCGCCCGCGTCCTAGCGGCCCGCGAACTCGGGCGCCCGGCGCTCGACGTAGGCCGCGAGGCCCTCGCGCGCGTCGTCCCCCTGGAAGAGGAGCTGCTGCAGCTCGCGCTCGATCGCGAGGCCCTCGGAGAAGGGCACCTCGACCCCGCTGCACACCGACCGCTTGATGCGGCCCACCGCCCGCGACGCCTTGTGGGGCGGCGTGAACTGCCGCGCGTACTCCATCACCTGCGCGTGGAATTCCTCGTCATCCCCCTCGAACACCTTGTTCACGAGCCCCAGTTCCAGCGCCTCCTCGAACCCGAACGTGCGGCCCTCCGCCATCAACTCGATGGCCTTCGGCTTCCCGAGCAGCCGGCCGAGCCGCTGCGTCCCGCCCGTCCCCGGGAGGACGCCGAGGTTCACCTCCGGCAGCCCGATCTTCCCCGCGTCCCGGCGCGCGATCCGGATGTCGCAGGCGAGCGCGATCTCGAGACCGCCGCCCACCGTGTGACCGTTGAGGGCGCCGATCACGAGCTTCGGCGTGTGCTCGAGGCGGGTCAGCGTCTCGTTCGCGTGCAGGCAGAAGAAGTACTTGAAGTAGGGGTCCGAGGTCTGGAGCATCTTGATGTTCGCCCCGGCGGAGAAGAACCTGTCTCCCTCGCCCCGGATGACGATGACGTGGACGTTCTCGTCAAAGCGCGCGCGCAGGATCGCGTCGTCCAGGTCGCGCATCATCTCGTACGTGTATGTGTTCGCGGGCGGATCGTCGATCGTGAAGACGGCGACGCCGTCCTCGGCCGCGTATCGAATCAGCGTGTCAGCCATGAATCCCTTCCTCTTGAAAACCGTTGTGAAGATGATACCTGAAGATGACGAGGGGCCGTCCCACGGGCGTTCCGGGACCCGGGGCTGTCCCCGGCGTCCGGTGGGGGGCAAACTATCCCCGCTCTCACCCGACGGACAGTGAGTTTTCGCGCCACGGCCTCCGCCGCCGGAAGCGCAACGCGGGGATCGTCCGGGGTGTCGTGAGCACAGCGTCCACGCGGCCGATCCGCGCCGCGCCTCGCGCCCCCGGCCGACCCGGTCCGGGCATGGTCCGAGCAGGGAGGAGTTCGGCTTGAAGCACGGGATGACCGCCGCAACCGCATGCTGAGACGCTCCGGACTCGGCGTCCTCTTCGGGACGGTGATGGTGGACATGATGGGCTTCGGCATCGTGCTCCCGCTGCTCCCCTTCTACGCCGAGGAAATGGGCGCCTCGCCGCGCTGGGTCACCCTCATCATTGCTTCGTTCTCCATCACGCAACTCGTGTCGGCGCCGATATGGGGCCGGTTCTCCGATCGCGTGGGACGCCGCCGCCTCCTCCTCATCGGGTTGCTGGCGTCGGCGCTCTCGTACCTCCTGTTCGCGCTCGCGGACAACCTGTGGCTCCTCCTCATATCCCGGGCGACGGCGGGCGCCGCCGGCGGGACGCTCGGGATCGCGCAGGCGTACGTCGCGGACTCCACGGAGGGCGAGGAACGGGCCAGGGGGCTCGGCTTCATCGGGGCCGCGTCCGGCCTCGGGATCATGCTGGGCCCGGCGATCGGCGGGTTCTTCAGCCGCTTCGGGCTCGGGGTGCCCGGCTACGTGGCCGGAGGGCTGTGCCTGCTGAACCTCATGGCGGCGATGGTCCTGCTGCCGGAGTCGCGGCACTTCCGCTCCGGCCGGGCCGACGCGTCGAAGGGGGAGGCCGCGACCCTCGGCATGTGGCTGGACTCTCTGGCGCGGTTCCCGCTGTGGCTGCTCCTCGCGGTGTATTTTCTGACGCTCGCCTGCTTCACCTCGATGACGTCGGTCCTGGCCCTGTACACCGAGCGCGTGTTCGCGATGACGGCGGCGGACATGGGCCTCGTGTTCACGCTCGCGGGCGCCGTCACCGTGATCGTGCGGGGCGGGCTCGTGGGTCGGATCGTGAAGCGGTTCGGCGAACCGAACACCGTGCGCGCCGGGTGCGCGCTGCTCGCCCTGGGCGTCGGCGCCATCCCCTTCCTGGCCGACCGCTGGCAACTCTGGCTTCTCGTGCCGAGCTGGGCGGCGGCCACGGGGCTCATCTTCCCGGCGCTCCACGCGCTGATCTCGCGGAACACGGACGAGCACTCGCAGGGGTCCGTGTTCGGCGGCAGCCAGCTCGCCGGAGGCACGGGCCGCGTTCTGGCGCCGCTGGCTGCGGGGTGGCTGTTCGAACTGTACACGATCGAGAGTCCGTTCCTGGTCGGGGCCGCGGCATCCGCCGTCGCCCTGTGGCTGGCGCTCCGGATCCCGGCCCCGCGCGATCCCAAGGTGGAGGAAGAACTCGATCCCACCGACCGCTGGACGGGCCCGGTCGCCGCCCACGAACCGCGCGACCAGCCGGACACGAAGTCACCGTGAGCCTGCACGCTTCGTGAATCCGCAACCTCCCCGCGCCGCTGCCGAGGTCGGAGCGACCGATCGCTTTCCCGAGCAGGCTCAGTTCGTTTCCCTGCGCGTGAGCGAAGTGTCCGCGTTGCTCGTCCGTCCGCCCGAGCCGCGCGCCATGCTCGCCTTCGCGCACGGGGCCGGGGCGGGGATCGAGCAGCCGTTCATGTCGGACATGGCGCAGCGGCTGGCGGGGCGGGGGATCGCGTCGTTTCGCTACCACTTCCCCTACATGGAGGCGCGGGCGCTTTCCGGCCGCCGCCGGCCCCCCGACCGTCCGGCGGTTCTCGTCGAAACCGTGCGGGCCGCCGTCGCGAAGGCGGCCGCCCTGGCCGACGGGCTGCCGCTGCTGGCGGGCGGCAAGTCGATGGGCGGCCGCATGACGTCGACCGCCGCCGCCGAGACGCCGCTGCCGGGCGTGCGGGGTCTCGTCTTCTTCGGCTTCCCGCTCCACGCGCCCGGCCGTCCGGAGCGCGCCGCCGAGCGCGCGGCCCACCTGAGTGCCGTCACCGTCCCCATGCTCTTCCTGCAGGGAACTCGCGACGCCCTCGCCCGCTGGGAGCTGATCGAAGGGACGTGCGCCGCGCTCGGCCCGCTCGCCACGCTCCAGCGTCTCGAGGGCGCCGACCACTCCTTCCGCGTCCTCAAGCGCAGCGCCCGCACGAACGAGGAGGTCGCCGAGGAGGTCGCCGCGAGTGTGGCCGCCTGGGCCGACCGACTTGTTCGAGGAGAATAGCAGGAGGTCGCGCCCTACCTGCCGAGGGCGCGCAGGACCGCCTCGGGATCGCGGTCGATAACGGTAAGCAGGACACGAGCCGCGCGATCCGGGACCCGTCGGCCCTGTTCCCACTCCTGCACCGCGCGAGCATCCAGCCCGAAGCTGTCCGCAAACTTCTTGCGGCTCAACTTCATGCGCTTGCGTAGCGCCACAATGTGCTCGGCGGCGGGGTCGTCAACGATGCGGCAGGGAAGCTGCGTTCGGCCGCGCACATGGGCGAGCACTTCTTCGAGCGCCGCCTCCACTTCGCGAGACCGCGTTCGTAGGTTCGCGTGGTATGGATTCGCATCGGCAATGTGCTGGCAATGCCGCATAGCAAGCAATCGGGAATGGAGGCCGGCTCCTTTCGTCCATCCTCGGATTACGTCTAGTTATCAACTAGTTATCAACGGCACGCATACATGCCTTCGGAGGTGAGGAATGAAGATCAGGCTCACGGTCACGGTGGACTCCGACGTGGCACGAGCTGCCAAGCGATACGCGCGCGGTCGGGGTGTCTCCCTTTCATCGCTCGTCGAGGCGTCGCTGAAGGAGATGATTCAGGACGAGGGCCCTTCCTTCGCGGCGCGGTGGAGAGGACAGTTTCGAGCCGCGAATCGTGACGACCCCCGGTATAGGGCAGTGGCCCGAAAGTACCTCTTGCTCGCGTGGGTGGCGGTTGCGGGGGCGGTTGCGGGGTGCGGGGGGGCGGCGCCGGCGGGAGAGGCGTTTCTGACCCGCGCGGAGCGGACGGAGTACCGGGAGACCAGTTCGTACGCCGATGTCGTGGACTTCCTGGAGCGCGCCGCGGCGAGCGATGCGTCGGTCCACTACACGACGTACGGCTATACGAACGAGGGACGGCGGATCCCCATGGTCGTAGTGGGCGACGTGGAAGACGCGAGTCCGGCGTCCGTCAGGGCCTCGGGAAAGACGATCGTCTACCTGCAGGGCAACATCCACGCCGGCGAGGTGTGCGGGAAGGAGGCGCTCCAGATGCTGCTGCGCGACCTTCTCGCCGGGCGCCACCGCGAGTGGCGGGAGTCGATGGTCCTCCTCATCGCGCCCATCTACAACGCGGACGGCAACGAGCGGGTGCTCCTCACGAACCGCGGCCGTCAGCACGGGCCGGTCGGAGGGATGGGTCAGCGGCCGAACGCCCAGGGCTACGACCTCAACCGCGATCACATGAAGCTGGACTCGCCGGAGGCGCGATCGGTGGCGCGGCTGTTCAGCGAGTACGATCCGCACGTGGCCGTCGACCTGCACACGACGAACGGGACGCAGCACGCCTATCACCTCACGTACTCGCCGCCGCTCCACCCCAACACGCCGGCGGAGATCGAGGGTTTCCTGCGGGAGGGGCTCTTCCCCCACGTGACGGAGGAGATCCGGGAGAAGTACGGCTGGGAGTACTACTACTACGGCAACGCGTTCGCGCGGGGCGGGGACGCGCCCGGCTGGTACACCTTCGACCACCGTCCGCGGTTCAACAACAACTACATCGGTCTCCGCAACCGCATCGCCATCCTGAGCGAGGCCTACTCCTACGCGAGTTTCGAGGAGCGCGTGCTCGCGACGCTCTACTTCGTGGAGGAGATCCTCGACTACGTCCATGAGCACGGGGCCGACGTGCGGCGCATCGTCGCCGATGCCGATGCCGCCGGGGTGACGGGCGACTCGCTGGCGCTGCGCGCCGTCCCCGAACGCTCGGCCGCGCCCGTCGACATCCTCATGGGCGCCACCGTCGAGGAGGCGCACCCACTCACTGGACGTCCGCTGCTCCTGCGCGCCGATACGCAGTACGTCGAGACGATGTACGAGTACGGGACGTTCGCGCCGACGCTGCTGGAACGCGTACCCGAGGCCTACCTGATTCCCGCGGACCTGGGCGACATCCTGACCCGGCTCGCCGCGCACGGCGTCGAGCTGGAGCCGGCGGGGACGGGGCCCATCGAGGTCGAGGCGTTCCGCATCGACTCGGTGCGGACGGCCGAACAGCCGTTCCAGGGGCGTCACGAGCAGACGCTCCTCGGAAGCTACGAGGCGGACAGCGTCACCCCGGCCGCCGGAGACATGCTGGCCCGGACCGACCGGCCGCTCGGACGCCTGCTGTTCAGCCTGCTGGAGCCGCAGTCGGACGACGGCTTCGCGAACTGGGGATTCCTCGCGGACCGGCTGCGCCCCGGCGAGGTCTATCCCATCCTCCGCGTCTCAGGCGGCTGAGGGTCCGGCGGCTAAACGCCTTCCCAGCCCTCCGCTTCGCGCCGCAGCGACAGCTCCGTCTGGCTGCGATCCCGCTGCGGCACGTCGTGGCAGCGGCGGCAGCGCGCCTCGTACGACTCGGCGCCTCCCACCTGGATCGTCGGGCCCTCGGCGGGCGCCGGCTGCCCGTCGATGAGGCGCTGGTTTCTCGTCGCCGCGTCGCCGCACACGACGCAGATCGCGGTCAGCTTGTCGATCCGCTCGGCCCGCGCCAGGAGCAGCCCCATGGGGCCGAAGGGCTCGCCGCGGAAGTCCATGTCGGTCCCGACCGCGATCACGCGCATCCCCGCATCGGCCAGCGCGTCCACGACCTCGCAGATCCCGTCGTCCAGGAACTGCGCCTCGTCGATCGCGACGACCTGCGTCGACGGGCGAACCTTATCGGCCACCTCCACGGAACTGGACACGGGCTCGGCGTCGATCTCGCGCCCGTCGTGGGACGAGATGCGGAACTGGCCGCCGTAGCGGTCGTCGAGGTGGGACTTGAAGAGTTGGACCCGCCGGCCCGCGATGAGGGCACGCCGCACGCGCCGGATCAACTCCTCGGACTTGCCGCTGAACATGACCCCGGCGACGACTTCGACCCACCCAACTCCCGCCCTGCGCCGCATGACTCTCCTCCGTTCCTCGCAGACTCCGGACACCCCGTGCTGGCCGGGACCTCCGTTCTGGATTCTTGCCGCAGGCTGCCGCCGCGCTCAAGGGTCGACACCATGCGCCAGCGGTGATATCATCTATACATGTCTAATGATACTACGGCCGGGAACCCGGACCCTTCGGGCCGCTTCGTCCTCCGCATCGACCCCGGCCTGCACGGTGCGCTGCGCACGGCCGCGCGGGACGCGTCTTTGTCGCTCAACGAGTATTGCGCCCGCAAGCTGGCCTCTCCGGGCGCCGCGCCGGATCCCGAAGCTTCCGGGTTGATCGAACGCGCGGCCCGGCTGCTTGGCGAATCGCTGGTCGGCGTCGTCGCGTTCGGCTCCTGGGTGCGCGGCGAGAGCGGAGCGGCCTCCGATTTCGATGTCCTGCTGATCGCCGAGGAATGTCTCCCGATCACGCGGGAGCTGTACGGGCGGTGGGACCGCGAGCCGGCGCTCTACTGGCGCGGCCACGAGGTCGAGCCGCACTTCGTCCACCTTCCGCCAGAGGGAGCCGTGCCTTCCGGCACGTGGGCGGAGGTGGCGACCGACGGGCTCGTCCTGCACGAACGGGGCTGGTTGGTGTCGGAGCGGCTCGCCGACATCCGTCGCATGATCTCGGCGGGCCGGATCTCGCGCCGTCTCCTCCACGGGCAGCCGTACTGGGTCCGGGCCGGTTGATGCGCAACGTCGAGCTCGCCGAGGACTATCTCCGGCGCGCGAAGCTCCGGCTCAAAGCCCTGGACGTGTTGTTCGAAGGAGAGGGCTGGCCGGATGTGGTTCGGGAATCGCAGGAGATTCTGGAGCTGGCGCTCAAGGGGCTCCTGCGCTGGTGCGGCGTCGACCCGCCCCGGGTGCACGATGTGTCCGGCGTGCTGCTCGCCGAGAAGGACAGGCTACCCGCGGATCTGATCGGCCAAGCCGAGGCGCTGGCGGCCGCGTCCCGCCACCTCCGGCGGGACCGCGAACTCGCGTTCTACGGAGCGGAGGATCTCACGCCGACCGGATTCTACTCGAAGGAAGACGCGGAGGCCGCCCGCGCCGCCGCGCGCCGGACGGTCGAGGCGGTGTATCCGCACGTCATCGGAGGCCACGGACAGCACAATCAGGAAGTGGTGACCTCCCGCAGGTAGGCGGCGATCCCACGCCTGCGGTCCCACTGACCCGGATACCCCAGGGAGACCTCCTGGAAGGGCACGCCATCGAGCCAATGCGTGTCCCGGATGTGGAGGTGGCCGTACACGACGGCGCACGCGTTGAACCGCCGGTGCCAACCCCGCGTCCGGCGGGTCCCGCACCACGGGGTGAAGCGGGGAATTCTCGGTAGCACGGCGTGTCGTTCTTCGAGCGGATAATGATTGACCAGGAGCTTCGGAAGATCGGCCGGAGCCGAAGCGAGCCGGGCGGCCGCGTCTTCGCAGCGTGCGGCGCACCACGAGTCCCGATCCGGCCACGGGTCGGGATGCAGCATCACTTCGTCGGAGCAGACCGCGCGGGTCTCCCGGGCCCACCGAACCACCTCGTCGCGCCGAACGTGCCCGGGCCGAAAGCTGTAGTCGTACAGTAGGAAGAGCGGCGCGATCAGCACCGGCCCCTCCCGCAGTTCCACCACCGGATAAGGATCTTCGGGAGTGAGAACGCCGTGGTTGCGGGCGATCCCGACCAGGTGTTCGTAGAGGGCCACCCCGCGGAGTTCGGGAGGCGCATCCGGTATCGTCCACAGTTCGTGGTTTCCGGGAACCCAGACGACCTGCCGGAACTTCGGAGTCAGTCGGGCGAAGCACGACTCGAGTCGCTGCGCGCCATGGGTCACGTCGCCGGCCAGGATCAGCCAGTCGTCGGGACAGGCGGGCAGATTCTCCAACGCCTCCCGGTTCTCCGCATGGGAGACGTGCAGGTCGGACAACGCCCATAAACGCAACGGATCACCGTCGGCGACAAGGTGGGGAAGCATCTGCGCGCATATCGACGGGATCGTACGCCGGGGGCCGGTGTGAGGACAGGAGGAGCAGGAGAGGTGAGGCTCACCGGGACTTGACGTTCCCACGGGACGCTCCCTCTCCGGCGCCGGGAAGTGTGCTATCATAATGAAGCCGATTTCCCTACATTACGCCGTCATCGAGAGTTGACGCAGGAGGAGCACACGTGGGAGTACTTACGATTCGGAACGTGGACGACGATGTGATCGCCGCGCTCAAGAGGCAGGCGAAGGCCAACCATCGCTCTCTGGAGGGCGAACTGCGCCACGTGCTCGCCCGCCACGCGGTCCCCAAGCCCACGCTCGGCGTCGTGCGCGAGCGTGCCCGGATGGCGGCCGGTTACGAGGTGACGCCGAACGTCCCGAACACCGCGCCCGAGGCGGCGGATCCCCGGACCGGCGGCGGAGCGTGGCTGGGCGCCATGAGCGACGTGGGTGAGATCGTCGGCGACATCCTCTCTCCGGCGATGGATCCCTCCGAGTGGACCGCGCTTCGCTCGGAGGCCGCCGATCCGAGCGACGGTCGGACGCGGTGAAGCTGCTCCTCGATACCCACATCTGGCTCTGGAGCCTGCTGGATCCGGATCGGCTCTCCCGCCGGGCCCGCCGCGAACTGACCGAGCCGGCGAACACCCTGGCGTTGTCGCCCGTGAGCGTCTGGGAAGCATTGGTGCTCGCCGAGACGGGACGCGTGCTCCTCAAGCCGGATCCCTGGAGCTGGATCCGTACGGCCCTGACCGTACGGCCCATGACCGAAATCCCGCTGACGTTCGACATCGCGTTCGGCAGCCGCAGCATCCGCCTCGACCATGGTGATCCGGCCGACCGCTTCATCGCGGCCACCGCCATGGTGCACGATCTCACCCTGGTCACGGCGGACGCGTCGTTACTCGCGTGTCCCGACATCAAGGCGATGCCCGGCGTCTGACCGGCGGAGCGGCCTTCGCTGCTCGCTACGGATCGCGCGCCAGGGACCTGAGCAGCCCCGCGATCATGAACCACAGCACGACGCTCACGGGCAGGGCGGCGGCGATCGCTGCGGTCTGCAGAGCCTGGAGGCCGTCGGCGAGCAGCAGCACGGCGGCGACCGCTCCCACGCCGAGCCCCCACACGATGCGGAAACGCCGCGGGGGGCGAGGGTCGCCCATGCTCAGGAAGGTGGTGATGACCAGGGTGCCGGAGTCCGAAGAAGTGACGAACCAGGTCGCCACGAGGACGGTCGCCATGGCGGACATGGCCCAGACGACCCAGCCCGTGTCGCTCATCCGGTCGATCGTCGCGTAGAGCGCGGCCTCGTAGTTCCCGCCCCGGACCAGTTCCATGATCCCCGCCGTCCCCGCGCCGCCCGGGGCGGTGAGTTCCAGGTGGATGGCGTTGCCGCCGAAGATTCCGAACCACACCAGCGCCAGGCAGGTCGGGACGACAAGCACACCCAGGATGAACTCGCGCAGGGTGCGCCCGCGGGAGATGCGGGCGATGAACGTGCCGACGAAGGGCGCCCAGGAGATCCACCAGCCCCAGTAGAAGATCGTCCAGGCGTTCTGCCAGGCGGCCTGACCCGGGCCATCGGCCATCCAGAATCCCATCGGCACCGCGCGCCACAGGTAGTCGACGGCGGACGTGGCGGCGAACCCGACGAGCCACGTGAAGGGGCCCAGGAACAGGAAGCACCCCAGCAGAACCATGCTCAGACCGATGTTCCACTCGGACAGGCGGCGTATCCCGCGCTGCACGCCGGATACGACGGACAACGTGGCCGCCAGCGAGATGACGGCGATGAGCGCGACCTGCGTGAGGAGACCCGGATCGACGCCGAGCAGGACGTTGAGGCCGCTGGCCATCTGGCTTGCCCCGAGGCCCAGGGAGGTCGCTATGCCGAAGACCCCGCCGAACACGGCCAGCAGATCCACCAGGTCGCCGATCGGGCCGTAGATCCGGTTGCCGATGAGGGGGTACAGGGCGGAGCGTAGCGTCAGCGGCAACTTCTTGCGGTATCCGAAGTAGGCCAGGCAGAGCCCGACCAGGACATACGCGGACCAGCCGTGAACGCCCCAGTGGAAGTAGGTGACGCGCATGGCGTGCGCGGCCCGCCGCTCGTCCAGCGCCTCGGCGCCCGCCATGTCCGCGATCGGGTTGTTGGGGTACCCGGCGGCTTGGCTGTTGTCGAAGTAGAAGATCGGTTCGGCGATGGAGAAGAACAGCACTCCGATCCCGATACCTGCCGAGAACAGCATGGCGAGCCAGGAGAACCTGCTGAACTCGGGCGAGGAATCTTCATCGCCGAGCCGGATCCTGCCGAACCGGCTGCACGCCAGGAACAGGCAGGCGAACAGGGTGGCGCAAACCGTCAGGACGTAGAACCAGTCGAGCGTGCCCTCGATCCAGGCGCGGACGCGGCCGAACACGGCCCCCGCGGCATCCACGTCCCAGACCGTGGCGAGGACGAAGACGAGCACGACGCCCTTGGCGGCCACCGCCATCCCGGGATTCAGCCCCTTCCACAGCCCGCCCTGCGCCGTGGCTCGCGGGTTCCGCCGGCTCTTCATGCGGTTCGCTTCTTCCACACCTCGCTCAATGCTGACATCGTGTCCACCACTCGAAGCTTCACCCTGACGTTCCCGCGGGAACGTCTTCACGCGCCCCCGAAAGAAGACGCCGGAGGAAGGAGCAGCGCCATGGGCAAGGTGATGCTGGTCACCGGAGCATCCGCCGGCATCGGGCGGGAAGCCGCGATCCTCCTGGCTCGGAAGGGTCACACCGTGTACGCCGGCGCCCGGCGTCGGGACCGCCTGCAGGCACTGGCCGAGCACGGCATCGCGCCCGTGGAGATGGATGTCACGAAGGAGGGCGACAATGAGCGGGCCGTGCGCCGGATCATCGAGGACGAGGGGCGCATCGATGTCCTCATCAACAACGCCGGCTTCGGCCTCTACGGCCCCGTCGAGGACATCCCGCTCGACGACGCGCGGTACCAGTTCGAGGTGAACCTGTTCGGCCTCGCCCACCTCACCCAGCTCGTCCTGCCGCATATGAGAGCGCAGCGCACGGGCCGGATCATCAACGTCTCATCCGTGGTGGGGAAGATCTTCGTGCCTTTCGGCGCCTGGTACGTAGCCACCAAACACGCGCTGGAAGGCTGGTCCGACTGCCTCCGCCTCGAGACCGCTCCGTTCAACATCCAGGTCGTCCTCGTCGAACCGGGCGCGATCAAGACCGAGTTCTTCGACGTGACCCGAGCGCGGCTGAACGAGTACTACGACGGCACCGCGTACAAGGCGCAGTTCGAACCGTTCTTCAGGATGTTCGATGATCCGAAGGCAAGGGACCGCAGCACCGCGGCCCTCGTGCTCGCCGAGGTGCTGCTCGAGGCCGCCACCACCCCCAATCCACGCCGCAGATACGTCAAGGGCTCCATGGCATGGCCCGCGCTCTTCATCAGGAAGTGGCTCGGCGACGGGCCCTACGAATTCCTGCTGCGCCGAGCCTTCCGCTGACGCCTGACGTTGCCGCGGGAAAGCACCCGCCGTCGCTCAACTCGCGATGCGCCGCCGCCGTCGGCGGCCGGGGGTCGCCGTCCGGCGTACGTAGCGGGCCACCTCGCCCATGCCGTCGACGCCGATCCGGGCGCCGAGCGTCTGGTTGTAGTTCGTCGTGCCGTTGATGTCGTACGTGTAGCGGTGGCCCCACGCGTCGCGCACGAATTCGATGCCGGCGATCTCGATCCCCTCCTCGTTGCAGAGCCGGATGTACCGCTGCACCAGCGGGTCATCCTCCGCGACCGGCGAGGGGCTGAAGAGACCGGGGCCGGCCGGGCACACCTCGAGCGCCGCCTCCTCCTCCGTCCCGGCAGGTGCGTTTCTCTCCGAGGGCATCGGATTGCACGCGTCGGAGGGGCAGAGCTCGAACCCGTCTGCGGTGGAACTCCGCATGGCGAACAGGAAGCGGCCGCCCACGATCTCCACTCGCGTGATGAACGGCTCCGGGGCGTCGATGTACTGCTGGAGGATCATCCGGGCGCCGGGCCCGGCATCGAAGCCGTCGCCGTCGAGATGCCGCTCGAGTTCTCGCGGGTTGTGGAAGAGGCGAATCCCCAGCCCCTTGCCGCCCTGGTCGTGCTTGGTGATGAACGGGCCGTCGAAGGTGGTGGCCGCTTCGAGCAGGTGCTCCCTCCCCACCGCCAGCACCGTGCGCGGCGTGCGGATCCCGTGCCGCCGCAGGACGAGATCCTGCCGCAGCTTGCTCATCTCCAGCTCGAAGGCGCCGAGCCCGTTGATCACCCGGCGGCCGTGCGATTCCAGCCAGTAGAGGAGCTGGCGGGCCAACTCCACCGTGTGGACGTGGCCGCGCGTGTGCGACGACGGGCTGATGCGGTTGATCCAGATGCCCTCGGGAGGCGGCGCCGAGGGGTCGACGAGCCCCTCGTTCACGTGCACGAGGCGGACGCGGAAGCCCTCCCTCGTGAGCGCCTCCTCAAGGGGCGGAAGCCAGGCCGGGTTCTCGTACAGCACATGTATCTGCGGTATCTGCGGTAAATCGCGACGAATCATGGGTTTCTCTCGGGTTGAGTCCGGTTGCACGGGGCACAAAAAAAGCCGCCCGGGTCGGCGGACCAGGGCGGCTCGAAAAAACGCTTTGAGACTGAGGGCTCAGCGCATCAACACACCCGGATCCACGCGTCGTGGAGACACGAACACATACAGGCGCAGGTGCTACAGGCGCAGCTCGCTCCGCGGGCGCGGAGAGGTCGGATGTCAGACGCGCGAATCATGGCGCGAGAAGATGCGCGGGCGAGCATCGCGGAGCAACTCCGGTGGTACGCATGACGAGTCCCGTTTTTCCGCTCCCTTAGTCCGCGACGCCCTTCTCGTACAGCACCTCCCACACCTTGTCGGGGGTGATCGGGATGTCTAGGTGCGTCACGCCCAAATGCGCGAGCGCGTCCACGACCGCGTTCGCGATGGCGGGCGGCGCGCCCACCGTCGCGGACTCGCCGACGCCCTTGGCGCCGAGAGGGTGGTGGGGTGACGGGGTGATCGTGTGGCCGGTCTCCCAGGCCGGGGTCTCCATGGAGGTGGGGACGAGGTAGTCCATGAAGGAGCCGGCGAGGTTGTTGCCGTCCTCGTCGTAGGGGATCTCCTCGAACAGGGCGGGGCCGATGCCCTGCGTGAGGCCGCCGTGGATCTGGCCCTGCACGATCATGGGGTTGATGATGTTGCCGCAGTCGTCCACGGCCACGAAGCGGCGTACCGTCACCTCTCCCGTGCCGCGGTCGATGTCCACCACGCAGATGTACGTGCCGAAGGGGAAGGTGAGGTTGGGCGGGTCGTAGTAGTTCGTCGCCTCCATCCCCGGCTCCATCCCCTCGGGGAGGTTCGTGTAGGCGGCGAAGGCGCAGTCCTGGATCGTGACGGAGCGGTCGGGGGCGCCCTTCACGGAGAACTTGCCGGGCTCCCACTCGAGGTCCTCCTCGCTCACCTCCATCAGGTGGGCGGCGATCTTCGCGGCCTTGGCGCGGATCTGGCGCGCGGCCATCGCGCCCGCGGCGCCGGCGGTCGGGGTCGAGCGGCTGGCGTAGGTGCCCAGGCCGTACGGGGCGGTGTCGGTGTCGCCCTCCTCGACCTGGACGTGCGCGGCGGGGAGGCCGAGTTCCTCGGCGATGATCTGCGCGTAGGTGGTCTCGTGCCCCTGGCCCTGCGACTTGGTGCCGAAGCGGGCGATCGCTTTCCCCGTGGGGTGCACGCGCACCTCGGCGGAGTCGAACATCTTGATGCCGAGGATGTCGAAGTCCTTGGACGGGCCGGCGCCGAGCACCTCGGTGAAGCTGCACACGCCGATCCCCATCAGCTCGCCGCGCTCGCGCT